>NZ_JAOTJD010000069.1:0-13163 GCF_042714595.1 Phenylobacterium ferrooxidans
AGACCCGGGACCCAGGGGGATTGAATGCGGCCCCTGGGTCCCGGCTCTCCGCTTCGCTGCGGCCGGGATGACGTTTGAATTTTAGCGCTTCGCGCGGTCCCCCTCCCCCGTGAACGGGGGAGGAAAGGTGGGCCTTGGCCTAAACCCGCTCCGCGCCCGGCGCATCATTGGTGTTGGCCGGCCAGTGTTCCTTCTGGCTGGCGCCGGCGCCTGAGTCGGTGTGCAGGACCGCCTCGTCGATGGCGCTCCGTTCGGTGTGGACGTGGGTCGGGTCGACGGTGTCATCGTCCACGGCGTAGATCTCGAACTTGTCGGGATAGAAGGCCAGCCGCCCGCGGATCTGCTCCATGGCCGGGAAAGGCTCCTCATAGGTCCAGACGCCGTTCTCCGCGAACTGGCCGTCCATCAGCACCGTGTAGTAGGCCGCGTCGCCCTTGTAGGGGCAGTGGGTCGAGCGGTCGGTGCGGGAGAAGTACTCCATCGAGACATCCTCGCGCGGGAAGTAGATGGCCGGCTTGTAGGCGGCTTCCTTCAGCACCACGGCGTCGCCCGAGTCGGCGATCACGTGGCCGGCGAACTGCACCCGCCAGCGGCCGCCGCCGGGGCTGATGGTGATGGGATGGTCGGGACCGGGGATTTTCATGGGAAGCGCCTCCTTGCGCGGACTGAACGCCTGAGATGGCGGGCGGGGTCCAGCGTCACCATGCGGGGGTGGCCGCTTGCTTGTGCTGGCGACTTGACCGTGATCTTCTCGCGCCAAACCAGCCCGGCGGGGGTGAAACAACCCCGATGCATGCCGGCCTCCCAGGGATCGGAAGACCGTCTTCATGTTGAACCTCGTTGTCATGCTCGGGATCGTCGTCACGATTGTGACCGGCCTCCCCGTGCTCCTCCAGATGCTCAAGCACCACCCGCGTGGGCTGATCATCCTGTTCTTCGCCGAGATGTGGGAGCGCTTCTCCTACTACGGGATGCGCGCCATCCTGATCTTCTACCTCACCCAGCACCTGCTGTTCGACCAGGCCACGGCCTCGGCGCAGTACGGCTCCTATACCGCGCTGGTCTATCTTCTGCCCCTGCTGGGCGGCCTGCTGGCCGACCGCTATCTGGGCACCCGCAAGGCCGTGGCCTTCGGCGCCCTGCTGCTGGTGGCCGGTCACGGGATGATGGCCTATGAGGGCCGCCCCGCCACCCAGAACCTGGTCTATGCGGGCCAGAGCTACGAGGTGGCCGCCACCGGCCGCGTCGACGCCCGCCAGGTCCACCTGAACGTCGGCGGCAAGCCCTATGAGTTCGGTCCCGCCGAGGGTGGCGGCCTGGAGATCAAGGGCCTGGGCGAGGCCGGCCCGCTGCCGCAGGTCCTGCCCAAGGACAGCTTCAAGATGGAGACCACCCAGGACCAGAGCGGCGTGAACGCCTTCTACCTGGCCGTCTCCCTGATCATCATGGGGGTGGGCTTCCTCAAGCCCAACATCTCCACCATCGTCGGACAGCTCTATCCGCAGGGCGATCCGCGGCGGGATTCGGGCTTCACCCTCTACTATTACGGCATCAACCTGGGGGCCTTCTGGGCCTCGATCCTGTGCGGCCTGCTGGGCCAGACGGTGGGCTGGTGGGCGGGCTTCGGCCTGGCCGGGGTCGGCATGGCCCTGGGCTTCATCGTCTTCGTCCTGGGCAAGAAGCACCTGGACGGCAAGGGCGAGCCGCCGAACCCCGAGCTGCTGGCGCGCCCGCTCCTCGGGCCCATCAACCGCGAATGGCTGATCTATATCGCCGCCATTCTTGGTGTCGGGTTAGTCTGGCTGCTGGTTCCCCACAGCGACATGGTGGATACGGCTCTGATCGTCTCGACCCTGGCCTCCATTGCCGTGATCGCTGCGGTCATCGTGATGGGCTGCAAGACCTGGGTGGAGCGTCAGCGGATGATGCTGGCGGTGATCCTGATCTTCGGAGCGGTGGTGTTCTTCACCCTGTTTGAACAGGCCGGTAGTTCTCTCAACCTCTTCGCCTCCACCAATGTGGACATGACCATCACCTCCCAGGCGGTGACCTTCCTGGGGATTCCGGTCGGGACGCCGGACCAGATCCGCGCCATCGGCCTAGATCCCGCCAGCGTCTTCTTCATCGATTCCTCGATCGGGGCGGCCCAGACTCAGTCGTTCAACGCCGCCTTCATCCTGATCTTCGCTCCTGTCTTCGCCGCGCTGTGGGCCTATCTGGCCCGGCGCAATCTCGACCTGAACCCGACGATGAAGTTCGGCCTGGGTCTGGTCCAGGTGGGTCTCGGCTTCCTGGTGGTGGTCTGGGGCGCCGGCTTGGCGGACTCCGCCTTCCGGGTGCCGCTGATGCTGCTGGGCTTCCTCTACCTGCTGCACACCACCGGCGAGCTCTTCCTGTCGCCCGTGGGCCTGTCGGAGATCACCAAGCTGTCGCTGCCCTCGGTGGCCAGTTTCATGATGGCGGTCTGGTTCCTGTCCTCGTCCATCGCGGCGAAGGTCGGCGGCAAGATCGCCGGCCTGATGGGCACCGAGAGCATCGGCGGTCAGGTGCTCGATCCCCAGGCGGCCCTGGCGGCTTCCCTGAACGGCTTCACGACCCTGGGCTGGGCCGGCGTCGGCTGCGGCGTGTTCTTCGTGCTGATCAGCTTCCTGGTCCGCGGCTGGGCCCACGGCGAGGAAGTCTCGGCCAAGCCGGAGTAAGAGAGCGTTTTCCTCCCCTGCGTCGCGGGGGAGGAAAAGCCTCGGTCACCCGAAGCTCTTCCTGACCCGGACGTAGAAGACGCGGCCGACCTGGATGTCGCGGTCGTCGATGGCGGTCGGCGGGTTGGCGCCGCGGGGGCCGGAATAGAGCTGGCGGGTGTGGCGGAAGCCGCGCGCCGTCGCGTTCTGGATCTCCGCCCGGACCAGCAGGTCAGGCCTGGGCTTCCACTCGGCGAACAGGGTGACATAGGTCTTCAGCTTGTCGGTGGAGATCTGGTCGAAGCGGTAATAGGTCTCACGCCAGGCGCCGAAGGCGTCGACCCCCCAGGTCGCCCGCCATTGCGGCAGGTCCTGGGAGAAGTGCGCCTCCCAGTCGAGGGGACGCAGCCCCGAAATCTCGCGCTTGGCGCCCGTGGTGGGGTCGGTGACCTCCGAGCGGCGCCAGGTGGAGTCGCCGCGGAGCTGGGCGCCCGGAATGAAGCGGTCCAGCGGCAGGGTCAGGGTGACCTGCAACTCGTCCTTGGTCCCGTCGCCGATATTGCTGGGGGCGTCGAAGGCGCCGGACGGCCCGAAGACCGGGGCGCGGTCGATGGCGTCGGTGAGCGCGAAGTGGCGCAGGGTCAGGACCGCGGCGCCCTTGGTCCAGAAGCGCTGCTCGATCGCCGCCTCGCTCACCCAGGCCTGTTCCGGGACCAGGTCCGGATTGCCGGCGGTGATGACGCCGGTGCCGAGCGACGACGTGGCCACGAAGTCGTCGAAGTCCAGCTGGCCCACCACCCGCTCGAAGCGCAGCCGCACCTGGGTGTTGGCGCTCGGGGCCCAGGTCGCCGCCACCCGGGGCTTGGTATAGTAGAGGGTCTTCTCCAGGCTGACGTCGCCGTCCGAGGAGATGGCCGAGCCCTCCTCGCGAACACTGCCCTCGACGGTCCAGGTCCTGGTGGGCCGCCAGACGGCCTTCACGAAGATCTCGCCGCGCTTCTCCTCCACCGTGACGTTGGAGGCGGGCAGGGGGATGGCCACCCCGTCCTGGGAAAAGGCGGTCTTGCTCTCCAGCTTGTTCAGAGCCGCCTCGGCGCCGGCTTCCCACGAGAGCGTCTCGGATTGGCGGAACTTGAACACGCCCCGGCCGATGGTCTCGCTGATGTCCTTGCCCAGCTTGAAGTCGAAGTCGGTGGGGGTCGAGCGGAACCGCGAGCCGTAGGAATAGTCCTCGGTCTGGTGGAGCAGCAGGAGCTCCAGATTGGTGCGGGCGCCCAGCTCACGCTTGAAGTTGGCGCCGACCTCTGTCTGGAAACGGTCCTGCCTGTCGTTGGAGGACTCCAGGCCCGTGACCGGGAATTTCAGCCAGTTGAGCTCGTTGTAGCGATAGTTGTCGTCGAAGATGCGGCCGTTGACCCGCAGCTTGCCGCCGAAGGCCGGCGTCTCGTAGGCGCCTGAGCCGATCCACTGGTGGACCGCGCCGTGGCTGTCGATGTCGGAGCGCTCCACCACCACGCCGGCGGGGTTGAGCACCAGGTGCGGGCCCTCGCCGGCGCCGTCGTCGATGCCCTCGCCGTAGCGCAGGCTGCCTTCCCAGGCGCCCGGGCCGGTCGGGCCCGAGCCCTCGACCCGGACGCCGAACTTGTAGCGGCCGTCGTAGCCCAGGGCCTGGCCGACCTGGACGAGGCCCTGCAGCTTGCCGCCCTTCACCTTGACCACATTGGCCAGGATGGACTTGCCCTGCATGTCGACGCCCGGCGCGCCGCCGCGGATCAGCTGGATATGGTCCACCTGGCCGGCCGGGATGCGGCGCAGGATGTCGTCGAGGGTGTCGGTCTTGGAGGTGGGCCGGCCGCCGTCGATCAGGACGTTGCCGGCGGCGCCCTCGAAGCCGCGCACGTTGTCGCCGGTATCCAGGGTGAAGCCCGGCAGGCGGCCGACCATGTCATAGGCGGTGACCGGCCGCTGCTCGGCGAAGAAGGCCTGCGGATAGCTGATGACGCCCTGGGCGCTGGACGTGGCGGCGGCGGTCTGCGCCAGGGCGGCCGGCGCGGCGCTGGCGAGCAGGGCGGCGAGGGTGAAGATACGTAGCATGTGACGGTTCCCCAGTGTGTCCGCAGGTGGCCTGCGACCCGGAGCTGGCGCCAATTAAATGCCCGTAAGGTGGATTAAATCGCGGAAAGGTTTGCGGAAATCGGGATTCTAGAAGGTCTTCCGCACGCGGACATAGAGGCCGCGGCCGAACTGGATGTCGCGATCGTCGATGTGTTTGACCGCCGCGGTGTTGCGCGGCCCGGCATAGGCCGTGGTGGTGTGACGGAAGCCGCGCTCGGTGAAATTGTTGAGCTCGGCGCGGACGTTCAGGTCGGGCCGGGGCTTCCACTCGGCGAACAGCACCATCCAGGTCTTGAGCTTGTCGGTGTAGATGGCGTTGTACTTGTAGGAGGTCTCGCGCCAGGCGCTGAAGACGTCGAACCCCCAGTTCATCTTCCATTGCGGCAGGTCGTGGGTGAAGTGGGCCTCCCACTCCAGGGGCCGCAGGCCGGAGATCTCGCGCTTCTCGCCCGTCGTGGGATCGGTGACCTCCGAGCGGCGCCAGGTGGACTCGCCGCGCAGCTGGGCGCCCTTGAGAACGCGGTCCAGGGGCAGGGTGGCGTTGAGGATCAGCTCGTCCTTGGTCCCGTCGCCGATATTGCTGGGGGCGTCGAACACCAGGGCGCCGGAGAAGATCGGGGCGCGGTCGATGACGTCGGTGAGTTTGGAGTGGCGCAGGGTCAGCACCACGGCGCCCTTGGTCCAGAACCGCTGCTCGAAGGCGAGCTCGCTCACCCAGGCCTGCTCCGGCGTCAGGGCCGGGTTGCCCACCGCCAGGCCGCCGCTGTTGGGGGAGGAATCGGCCACGAAGTCGTCGAAGTCCAGCTGGCCCACGACGCGCTCGTAGCGGAAGCGGACCTGGGTCCTGTCGCTGGGTGCCCAGCTGCCCGCCACGCGAGGCTTGAGGAAGTAGAGGGTCTTTTCGAGGGTGACGTCGCCCTCCGAGGTGAGGGCCGAGCCCTCGTAGCGCAGGCCGCCCTCGAGGGTCAGGGTAGGCAAGGGCTTCCACACCGACTTGCCGAACACCTCGCCCCGGGTCTCGGTCACCTTCACGTCGGCCGCGGGCAGGATGTCGGGGACGCCGTTGCTCAGCTGGTCGGTCTCGCTCTCCAGGACGTTGAGGGCGGCCTCGGCCCCGACCTCGAAGGACAGGCGCTCGCTCTGGCGGTGCTTCAGCACGCCGCGGCCGATGCTCTCGTTGGTCTTCTGGTCCAGGAAGAAGTCAGAGCCGCCCCCCGCCGAGCGGAACGGCGAGACGATGTCGGCGCCGGTGAGCTTCTGCAGCCCCACCAGTTCCAGGTTCATGCGGGCGCCCAGGGCGCGCTCGTAGCGGGCGCCCAGCTCGGTCTCGTAGACGTCCTCGCTGTAGTTCACCGATTCCAGGGCCGGCGCCGGGAAGGTGATCCAGTCGAGCTGGTTGAACTCGTACCAATCCCAGAAGCCGCGGGCGTTGATCTTCAGCTTGCCGCCCGCCAGGGGTGTCTCATAGGCCCCGGTCGCCACCCACTGGTAGCCGCGGCCATGGCTGTCGATGTCCGACACGATCAGCGGCGTCCCGCCGGGGGCCAGCCGCACGTGGCGGCCGGGGCCGGAGCCGTCGTCGATCCCCTGGCCGTAGCGCAGGCCGCCTTCCCAGGAGCCTGGCCCGGCCTGGCCGGAGGCCTCCAGACGAATGCCCGAGCTGTTGCGACCGTCGTCGATGACGTGGTTGTTGGCCAGCGCGATCAGGCCCTGGAAGCCCGCCCCCTTCACCTTGACCACATTGGCCAGGATCGACTTGCCCTGCATGTCGATCCCCGGCGCGCCGCCGCGGATCAGCTCGACGTGGTCCACCTGGGCGGCGGGGATGCGGCGCAGGATCTCCTCGATGTCGTCGGTCTTGGAGGTGGGCCGAGCCCCGTCGATCAGCACGTTGCCGGCCGCGCCCTCGAAGCCGCGGACATCGTCGCCGCCGTCGATCGAGAAGCCGGGCAGGCGCTGAACCATGTCGAGCGCCGTGGAGGGCCGCTGCTCGGCGAAATAGGCGGGGGGATAGCTGATCACGCCCTGGGTGGCGGGCTGGGCCATGGCGATGGCCGGAACAGCGGCGGCCAGAACGGCGGCCAGGCT
Organism: Phenylobacterium ferrooxidans; assembly: GCF_042714595.1. Lineage (NCBI taxonomy): Bacteria > Pseudomonadati > Pseudomonadota > Alphaproteobacteria > Caulobacterales > Caulobacteraceae > Phenylobacterium > Phenylobacterium ferrooxidans. Next base: position 6,882 of record NZ_JAOTJD010000069.1, read on the forward strand.
CAAGGCAGGTATCATGTGACGGTTCCCCAGTGCCGGCGCAGGTGAGCTGCGCCCAGGGAGCCACGCCAATTAAATGCCCGTAACCTGGATTAAATCGAGGAAAGGTTGGTGGGGCCTGACGGACTACGCCTGTAATTTGGAGAATTTACAACCGTAGTTCTTGTGTCAACCGGCGTTATGTGAATTCGCCGTCATGTTAGGCGGCGCTAGGTCGTGTACTCATAAAGTGGTCGCGGCGGCGTGTCCGCGTGGCTAGGCGCGGCGCGCACGTGGCAAGCGGACCTTCCGAGCGTCGGGGATGGGTGGGGAGCAGATGTTCTAGCCAACCTCGGGCAGCAGCCGCAAAGAGACTGACCTCCACGCCCCATTGCTCCCGCAATTCCTCGACTTCCCGCAGGCTCAGGGTGAACCGGAAATACAGCCACACCGCATGCTGGATGACATTGGGCGGAAACCGATGCCGCTTGTAGGAAATCGGTCTCACCGCAGCCTCCGCTCCATCCACCAAGCCCATAGTGGAGACGGTTTAGCGTTTGCCTGACAGCACCCCTTAATGGCCTTCTTCGTCGAGTCGACGAGTCTTCCGAGGAGACGACAGATGAGACTGTTATTTGCAACTGCGGCAGTTCTGGCGCTGGCGGCATCCGCGCCCTCGGCCGAGGTTGCCCAGATCAAGGGTTCGGCTGAGGGAGGGGAGCACTGGACCTATTCCGACCAGGCGCATTGGGGTGGCGAGTGTCCGGTAGGACCGGGCCAGTCGCCAGTGGCGCTGACTGCGGCGGCGGCGATGGACCTGCCGGATATCGTCACCGCATACGCGGCCGGGCCGGGGGTATTTCTCAACAATGGCCACACCCTGCAATTCACGCCTGGAACGCCCGGCCGGACCACAATCGGGACGGACATCTACGACCTGGCGCAGTTCCATTTCCATTCGCGCAGCGAGCATACGTTGAACGGAAAGGCCTATCCGGCGGAGATCCATTTCGTGAACCGCAATGCCGACGGGGCCCTGGCCGTAGTCGGGGTGCTGGTCAACGAGGGCGCCCCCAATCCGGCGCTGGCGGCCCTGCTGGCGGCCCTGCCATCGCGGGTCGGCGAGGCGGGCGTGACCCGTCCGGGCATCGACCCTGTCCTGCTGCTGCCAGCGGACCGACGCTATTTCGCCTACTCCGGTTCGCTGACGACACCGCCCTGCAGCGAGGGCGTGCGCTGGAATGTTCTGTCGACGCCGATCACGGCCTCAGCGGAACAGATCGCGGCCTTGTCAGCGGCGCTGGGCCCATCCAACCGCATGGTTCAGCCGCTGCACGGCAGGTCTGTCCTCTTCGGCGAATAGGCCTGCCTGTCGGTGTCAGTACCTCCGCAATTGTCGGGCCGAGGTCCACCAGACGTGGGCGGCCGCGACAGGACTGACATCTGTGGACGGCCCCTGATCTGCAAGAGTTAGTTTGGGTTTGAGGGGTGGATCTGCGGGGTGCGGACATCTGTTCGGCCGGTTTTGTCAGGTTGACAGCAACCAGCCGCAAAGCCCCCTAAGGTTCGGGAGCAGAGACAGGCTAGCGGGCCGGAACCGGACCTTGAAGCCACTGTCACAAAGCAGCCCGTCTGAGCGCATAAAAAGGGTGGTGGGCGGATGTTGGGCGGTCTCACTCGCGTCGTCGTCACCAAGGATGTTCGACGCCCTCCCAAGTCCAAAAGCGGCCTGTTTGCGCCAAGGTTAAGCGGTCAATCAGCGTCACAAGCCCCGACGCACTCTCTTCGACCGTGATATCCGCTTGGGGGCCGCCCATGTCTGTTTTGACCCAACCTGGATGCACAGGACAGACAACGATCCCCTCGGCCTCCAACTCCAATGCCATCACCTGCATGACCTTGTTGGCCGCCGCTTTGGAGCTGCGGTAGGCATATGACCCTGTGCTTCTCTGATTGAGCGAACCCATCTGGCTCGTGAGCGTGATGACCTTAGCTTCGTCAGCGGCCCGTAAGTTGTCGAGCAGCGCAGTTGTCACGAGGAACGGGGCGATCGTATTGATGTCAAAGGCATGCCGCCACGCCTCATAGTCCATGTCATCTAAATTCTGCCGATCGCCACCGAGCACCCCGGCGCTGTTGATGAGTATGTCAACAGGTGTCCCTGCGAGAGCATCCTGGAAAGCGCCCACTGACAAAGGCGAACCTACATCAACGACTCTATACTGGATGAGGGATGACATCGCGCTCGCGCCAATGACCGCTGGCAGGGCTCGCACGCCCGCGATCACTCTGTCGCCGCGTTCGGCGTACAGCCGACACATTTCCCGTCCGATTCCGCGGCTGGCGCCTATGATGACTACAGTCCTCGGCACAGGCCGCTCCATCGTTAATCAGGCTGTTGTTGCTGTTGCGGTTTGCAGAACCGCCCGCACCTTTAACGATAGCCGGGGAGGCTTAGCGTACAATTAGGTCACAATGTCCGCCATGGGCCCAGGCTGTGCAAAAACGGCGAAGCAGCTTAGAATCGAGCATCGACGCAGCAGCCTGCCTTTGCGAAATCAGCCGAAAGCAGACCTCGACATCCGGTTCCGAGAAGCGCCGACGCCAACGGGGTTCATTCCTGCGCCGGTCAGGCCAAAAGCGATAATAGCCCCTCCGAGCGGGAATGCGTCGCAAAGGGCGCCTGCGAGAAGGAAGGCGGCAAGCTCACCGCGGGCAACTGATGTGCCGATAGGACCCCCTTCCGTCGGCCAAAAAAATATTGCGAAATGCGCCGAGGCCCTGGAAGGTCATCAGCGAGACGGCCCGATGACAGCTCCAATGTGAGAACGCTATGACCCGCCCCTCCACCGCCCTCCTCGCCACCGCGCTCAGCGCCACCCTCGCCCTGCTGGCGGTCCCCACCACCGCCTCGGCGGCGGGCGATAAGGAGAAGTGCTACGGCATCGCCAAGGCCGGGCAGAACGATTGCGCCGACTCCGCTGGGGTTCATTCCTGCGCCGGTCAGGCCAAGAAGGACAAAGACCCCAACGAATGGAAATACGTGGCCAAGGGCACCTGCGAGAAGGAAGGTGGCAAGACCACCCCGCCGTCAAAGAAATGATGGCTCGAATACAGGGGCCGGGCAGGCCGACCAGCAGCAAGTAGGGCCGTGCTGACGCGCCTGCCGCCCCGCGCCGGCGTCTCGTTCAAGCCGCAGCATTTCGGCGCCATCAATGCGGCGCCTCAGGCGATCGGCTTCTTCGAGGTGCACGCGGAGAACTACATGGGCGCGGGCGGGCCGCCGCACGCCATGCTGTCGAGGCTGCGGGAAGACTACCCGCTCTCACTGCACGGGGTCGCCCTGTCGATCGGCGGCGCTGAGGCCCTGGACGACGACCACCTGCAGCGGCTGGCGGCGCTCTGCGCGCGCTATGATCCGCAGAGCGTTTCCGAGCACCTGGCCTGGTCGCGCCACGGTGGCGAGTTCCTCGCTGACCTGCTGCCCCTGGCCTATACCGCCGAGACCCTGGCGCGGGTCTGCGAGCATGTGGACCGCACCCAGGCGGTGCTGGGCCGCGCGATCCTGCTGGAGAATCCCTCCCTCTATCTGAGCTTTGAAGACAGCGCCCTGGAGGAACCCGACTTCCTGGCCGAGGTGGCGCGCCGCACCGGTTGCGGCCTGTTGCTGGACGTCAACAACGTCTTCGTCTCCTCGGTGAACCTGGGGTTCGATCCGGCGCGGTACCTTGCGGCCCTGCCCCTGGAGGCGGTGGGGGAAATCCATCTGGCCGGCCACACGCGCCGGGACGACGGGGTGCTGATCGACAGCCATGGCGCGGCGGTGAGCGCGGCGGTGTGGGGGCTCTATGCGGGCGTCATCGCCCAGGCCGGGCCCATCGCCACCCTGATCGAATGGGACAACGATGTGCCCGCCTGGCCCGAGCTGCTGGCGGAGGCGGCCAAGGCCGAGGCGATCCTGACGCCCCTGCGGTCGCACGCGGCGTGAACCTGGCGCGGCAAGAGGCGTTTTGCGCCGCCCTGCATGGGGCGGGGTCCCTGGCCGGAACGCCGGAGCCGCGGCTGGACATCCACCGCAATAACCGCATGGCCTCGCTGGCGGCCGCCCTGGCCATCGGCTTTCCCGCCACCCTAAGCATCGTGGGGGAGGAGTATTTCCACGCCATGGCGCGGGAGTTTATCCAGGCCAGCCCGCCGCGCGAGCCCGTCCTGCTAGCCTATGGGGACGGGCTGCCTGACTTTATCGCCGCCTTCCCGCCGGCCGCCGACATCCCCTATCTCGCCGATGTGGCGCGGATCGAAGCTGCGGTGACGCGGGCCTATCACGCCCAGGACCTCCTGCCGCTCGGAGCGGACGAGCTGCAATGGCTGAACGGCGAGGGCGCGCTGGATGTGCGCCTGCGCCTGCACGCCGCGGTCTTCGTCCTGCGCTCGCCCTTTCCCGCCGCCACCCTGTGGGAGCACAACCTGGCCGCCGACTGGGTCCCGGTGGAGGACTGGCGCGCCGAGGATGTGGTGGTCTGTCGCCCGCAGATGGACGTCCTGGTGCGCGTCCTGCCGCCGGGGGCCGCGGATTTCCTGCAGGCGCTCATGGACGGCCACAGCCTCGGCGACGCCGCCGCCCGGGTTGAAAGCGACGATTTCGATCTGCCGGCGGCCCTGGCCTTCGCCTTCGCCCAGGGGCTGGCGCGGCCGGGCGTGGACACCGGCCCCGGGGCGGGCGAAGCTGACGTGTTTGGGGGCGCGATCTGATGATGACATTGCCGGGAAGACGGGGCGTCGTCGCGCGCGCGCGGGTGGCCGCCATCCTCGGGCTCAGCGGCCTGCTGGCCGGTTGCGCCTCGGCCCGGCTCGACCACGCCATGGCCCTGGTGGGCGATCCGGCCGGGCCCCAGGGCTTCGAGGCCGTGCGCCGTGATCCGCTCAACGCTCGCGCCCACATGTGGACCGCCCAGGGGCTGCTGGAGCACCCCGGAGCCACCTCCGGCGACATCGAACTGGCCAAGAGCGGCTTCCGCACCGCGTCGCGCCTGGCCCCGGACCTGTGGGAGCCCCTGGTGGGCCTGGCCGCAGCCCACTACCGGCTGGGGGAGTATGACGAGGCCCTGGGGGACCTGGCGGCCGCCGCCGATCGCCGTGGCAAGGTGGGGGATCTGGCCCTGCCCCTGGCCCTGACCGCCTATCGCGCGCAGCGGCCCGAACTGGCCCGTCAGGCCTATGCCGGCGCGGTGTCGGCCGGGCAGCGGAGCCCCTTCCTCGACCGCGCCTTTTCCGGGGCGGCCAACTGGCGGCCCGCGCCGCCCGCCCCGCCGCCGCCCGCCCCGGCCGCGGGCGCCGACAGCGACCAGAACGTCGTGATCGAGGCCTATATCATCCGCGACGCGCGCACCGCCGCGCTGGACAGCGGCATCAGCCTGCTGGACAGCCTGTCGATCAATTTCGGCGGCTCCCTGGTCAATTACAGCTATGGCGACTCCGGCTCCAGCACGACGGGCAATGTGGCGGTGACCCTGTCGGGGGTCACCTATTCCCTCAACCTGGCGACCCGCGACGTGGGCCGCGTGTCCCTGGAGGCCAGCCCCCTGGTGCTGGCGCGCCTGGGCAAGACCTCCAAATTCCTCGAGGGCGGCTCTGTGCTGATCGTACCCCACGGCGACGATCAGGACCCCATCGAGCGCGAGGTGGGGATCAGCATTAACGTCACCCCCAACGCCATCGGCCGCGACCATGCCGATCTGACCGTGGTGCTCGAATATTCCAAGATCAGCGCCCAGAGCGTGGTCGAAAGCGGCCGCGGCGCCAGCCTGCTCAATACCGAGAAGACCCATATCGAGGTCCCGGTCCGCGAGCCCTATGACAAGACGGTGCTGATCGGCTCTCTGGGCGCGCTAACCCGCAGCACGGAAGCCAAGCGCTCGCTGGTGGCGGTTCCCCTGCCGGGAACCTCGGCCAAGGCCGCCGCCTCCACGGTGCGCAATGTCCTGGCGCTGATCTCGGTCCGCCGCCCCGACGACGCCGGGGCGCCCGCCCCCGACGAGGCGGCCCTGGCCCTTAGCCTGTTCGGCGCCCCGCTTGGCGGCTCGGCCGGCAGCTATGGCGAGCGGCCCTCGGATACGCCTGATCCAGGTCTCGCCGTAGTCCTCGCAAAACTTATGCGCTAAACGTTTAGCGTTAATCGTGGGTCTGGCCAGGGCTTCCCTGAATTGGACCCCGTGATGGTCCGCTTTGGGTCCAGGCTGTGTAAAAACGGCGAAGCAGCTTAGAATCTAGCATCGACGCAGCAGCCTTGGGGCCGTCGATGAAGCG
>NZ_JAOTJD010000006.1:0-122906 GCF_042714595.1 Phenylobacterium ferrooxidans
ATAGAATACGGAGCCGTCATCAGCGCTGACCTCCTCCAGCAGAGAGGATGAATCAGATCAGCCCTGATTTGGGAATCCCGATTCCGTCAAAACGCGGCCCGCTCTAGCGGGCGCGCAGCCGACAACGGTCCGCTCGGCCACCAACTGGCGGGCCCGAAGCCCGAGTTTCTTGGGAAGTCCGTTGGCGCACCCGACACGATTCGAACGTGTGACCTTTGCCTTCGGAGGGCAACGCTCTATCCAGCTGAGCTACGGGTGCGTTTCGGAAACGCGCTTCTAGCGGAAAGCCGCGCCGAACGGAAGGCTCACGCGTCGATGGGCGCGGGGGCCGAGGTGAGGGACACGAAGACGTCCTCCAGGTCCGGGTCCTCCGTGGCGATATCCTTGATGTGCAGGCCCGCGGCGCGCACGGCGGCGAGCACCTGCTCCACGCTGGACTGACCCGTGCGATAGGACACGGCGAAGGCGCCGGCCGGGCGCAGCTTGGTTTCGAAGCCCGGCAGGGTCGGGGCCGCGGTCACCGGTTCTTCGGGCGTCACCACCACGTTGCGGATGTCCATGCGGGCCAGCAGGGTCCCGGTGGGTTCGCAGGCCACCACCTGGCCCCGGTTGACGATGGCGATCTGGTCGCAGAGCTCCTGGGCTTCTTCCAGATAGTGGGTGGTGAGCACGATGGTGACGCCCTTGCGATTCAGCTCCACCACATAGTTCCAGAGCTGCTTGCGAAGTTCGACGTCGACGCCCGCCGTGGGCTCGTCAAGGATCAGGACGGGCGGGTTATGGGTCATCGCCTTGGCCACCATCAGCCGGCGCTTCATGCCGCCGGAGAGTTGGCGGACATAGGCGTTGGCCTTGTCGCCGAGGCCGAGCGCGTTGAGCAGCTCCATGGTCCGGCGCTCCTTGGCCGGCACGCCGTACATGCCCGCCTGGACCTCCAGGCTCTCGCGGGGGGTGAAGAAGGGGTCGGCGGCGATCTCCTGTGGCACCACCCCGATGGCGGCTCGCGCGTCGCGGGGGCGCTCGTCAATGTCCCGGCCCCAGATGGAGACCGTGCCGGAGGTCTTCTTGCAAAGGCCCGCCAGGATGTTGATGAAGGTCGACTTGCCCGCCCCGTTGGGCCCCAGCAGGCCGAAGATCGAGCCGCGCGGAATGACCAGGTCGATGCCCTTCAGCGCCAGCATCTCGGGGGTGGTCTTGGTGGCGGGATAGGTCTTCACCAGGCCCTTGGCCTCAATGGCGTAGTCGGGAAGGGTCATGCGGGACTTTTCGAAAACAGGCGCGATTGACGCGTAAAGCTATGGTCGCATACCTAGGGCGTGACAGTCCGAAGTGGAAGCCGGTTCGGACGCCCGTCACGCCCTGAAGTTTTGGTCCCTGCTTTTTGATTCTCAAAAAACTTGGGGCTCCTGTGGACCCTTCGCCAAGGCGTCCGCTGTCGGAGAGTCTGCATCATGGCCCGTAAAGCCACCCCCGTCCCTAACCAGGGCGCTCACGTCGAGCCCATGCCCGCCAAGCCGGCCCTGACGCCCGATTTGCCCGCCCCGGAGACGGTCGTGGTGCGTTCGGGCCGCATCGCCTGTGACGGCGTCGGCGGGGCTCTGGGCCATCCGCGGGTCTGGCTGGAGATGGGTGAGGCGACCTTTGTCGAGTGCCCCTATTGCGACCGCCGCTTCGTCCTGGCCCACGGAACCGAGGGCCCCGAGGACGAGCGTCTGGCGCCGGGGGTCTATGAGGGCCCGCACGGCCACTGATCGTCCGGCCGGTTCGCGGGCTCTGTTTGAGTCCGATATCCGCGAGCATGTCACGGTGGCGCCTCCTATACCGTCCTAGACGATAAGAGGAGACGCCCATGAGCCAAGCCGCCGCCTTCAAGGCCCTGCACGCCGGCCCCGAAATCCTGGTCCTCCCAAATGCCTGGGACGCCGCCAGCGCCGCGATCATGGAGGACGCCGGCGCCAAGGCCGTGGCCACCTCCAGCGCCGCCGTCGCCTGGGCCCACGGCTATGCGGACGGCGATTTCTTCCCGGTCCCCCTGCTGCTGACCGCCATCGCCGAGATCAGCCGGGTCCTGAGGGTCCCGCTGACCGCCGACATCGAGGGCGGTTACACCGATGACCTCGCTGAGCTGGCCGAAACCATCAAGGCGGTGGTGGGCGCCGGCGCCGTCGGAATCAACCTGGAGGACGGCCGGCGTGACGCCGCCCTGCACGCCCGCAAGATCGAAGCGGCGCGCAAAGCCGCCGACCAGGCCGGCGTCGCCCTGTTCATCAACGCCCGCACCGACGTCTATCTGAAGGGCCTGGCCGCCGGCGAGGCCGCGCAGGCTGAGGTGTTGGCGCGGGCCAGAACCTACGCCGCGGCCGGCGCGGACGGGATTTTCGTTCCCGGCCCCACCGACGAGGCCCTGCTGACGGTGCTCGCCAAGGAGATCCCGTTGCCGGTCAACGCCATGGCGCGACCCGGCCTGCCCAATGCGGCCAGGCTGCAGGCGGCGGGCGTCCGGCGGCTATCCTCCGGCGGCGGCCTATTCGCGGCGGCCTACGGGACCCTGGCGCGGGCCACGGCGGCCTATCTGAAGGACGGTGAGTCCGATCCCCTCACCCCGCTGTCGGAAGGTCTGCCGAGCTTCAACAAGCGGTTCGGCTGAACCGATAGGCTCAGCCCTCCTCGGCGTCGCCGTCGATCTCGGCGGGGCGCACGGCGATCAGCTTGCCCTCGGCGATGCGAACTTCCGGCACCGTCTCGCGGGTGAAGGGCAGCCACCAACTCGCGCCCATCGGGGGCTGGACCTCGATGAGGTCGCCGGCCCCGAAGTCCTGGATGGTCTTCACCTTGCCCATCAGCTCGCCCTCGGGAGTCTCGAGGGTCAGGCCCAGCAGGTCGGCGTGATAGAATTCGTCTTCATCGGGAGCGGGCAGGGCCTCGCGGGCGATGAACAGCTTGAGGCCGCGCAGGGCCTCAGCCTGGTCCCGGGTATCGATACCCGCAGCCCTGGCGATCACCGCCCCCTTCACCGCCCGCGCCGTCGTAATGGTCAGGCCCGGGGACCCGTCCTCACGCGTAAGGACCCTGTAGGTCGCGAGCGCAAGAGGGTCTTCGGTAAAGGTGGTGATGCGGATCTCCCCGCGCACGCCGAAGGCTCCGGCGACGCGGGCGACCTGGAGGAGGCGGCCAGCCATGGGACTTAACGCCTCCGTCTCAAGCCTCAGCCTTCAGCCTTGTCTTCCGCGGCGGCCGGCTCGGCAGCGGCTTCCTCGGCGACCGGTTCAGCAGCGGCAGGGGCTTCTTCAGCGGCCGGAGCAGCTTCAGCGGCGGGCGCGTCTTCAGCAGCCGGGGCTTCCTCGGCGGCGGGGGCTTCAGCGGCCGGAGCCTCTTCAACCGGAGCGGCTTCGGGTTCCGGCTCGGGAGCCGGGGCGTTCTTGGCTTCTTCCAGGGCGGCGGCGGCGGCGGCGTCGCGCTGGGCGCGCTCTTCCGTACGCTCGACGGCCTTCTTGCCGGGCTTGCCCTTGTTGGGGTTGTTGCCGTGTTCCCACTTCACGACGCCGGCCTGGGCCAGGAAGCGCGCGACGCGGTCGGTGGGCTGGGCGCCCTTGGCGATCCAGGCCTGGATGCTTTCCAGCTTCAGGGTGACGCGGCTGGGATCGTCACGCTTCAGCAGCGGGTTGTAGGTGCCCACCTTCTCAATGAAGCGGCCATCGCGGGGGGAGTGGCTGTCGGCGACGACGATGGAATAGTAGGGGCGCTTCTTGGCGCCGCCACGGGCGAGACGGATCTTCAGCATAGGTTAGTCCTTGTTATCTCTAGGATTTCTTGAAGGGATTGAAGCCGGGGGGCAGGCCGCCGCCCAGGCCGGGAAGTTTGGGAGCCCCGTCGCCGAGGCCGGGAAGCTTGCCCCCGCCCCCGGCCATCTTGCCGAGCGCCTCGAGTTGGTTCTGGTCGGGCAGGGCCAGCTTGCCGCCGCCAAGCGACTTCAGGCGGTCCATGCCGCCCGCGCCGCCGCCGCCCATCATTCCGGCCATGCGGGCGAAGCCCTTGCCGCCGTCCTTGCTCATCGCCTTGAAGGCGTCGGCCATCTGGCGATGCTGCTTCAGCAGGCGATTGACCTCGGAGACGTCGACGCCCGCGCCCTTGGCGATCCGGCGCTTGCGCGACGCCGCCAGGATGTCGGGCTTCTTGCGCTCCAGCTTGGTCATCGAGGAGATGATCGCCGCCTGCCGGTCCAGGGCCTTGTCCGAGATATTGGCCTCGGCGATCTGCTTCTTCATCTTCTGGACGCCGGGGAGGAAGCCCATCAGGCCTTCCATGCCGCCCATCTTCTTCATCTGGGCGAACTGGTCGGCCATCATGTCCAGGTCGAACTGGCCCTTGGCCAGCTTCTTGGCCATGGCCTCGGCCTTGGCGACGTCGAGATCGGCGCTGGCCTTCTCCACCAGGGCGATGACGTCGCCCTGGCCCAGGATACGGCCCGCCACGCGGGCGGCGTCGAAGACGTCCAGGCCGTCGATCTTTTCCGAGACGCCCAGGAACTTGATGGGCAGGCCGGTGACCGCGCGCATCGAGAGCGCCGCGCCGCCGCGGCCGTCGCCGTCGGCCCGGGTCAGCACCAGGCCGGTGAGGGGCAGGCGCTCATGGAAGGCCTTGGCGGTGCGCACCGCGTCCTGGCCGGTGAGGCTGTCGGCCACCAGCAGGGTTTCCGACGGATTGGCGATCCGCGCGATCTCGGCGGCCTCGCTCATCATCGCCTCGTCGAGCGTCGTGCGCCCGGCGGTGTCGAGGATGAGGATGTCGTAGCCCTGCAGCTTGGCGGCGCTCATGGCGCGCCGGGCGATATCCGGGGCGCTCTGGCCGGCCACGATGGGCAGGGAGTCGACGCCGGCCGCCACGGCCAGGGTGGCCAGCTGCTCCATCGCCGCGGGGCGACGGGTGTCCAGCGAGGCCAGCAGGACCTTCTTGCGGTCCTTGCCGAGCTTGAGGCCCAGCTTGGCCGCCGTGGTGGTCTTGCCCGAACCCTGCAGGCCGGCCATCAGGATCACGGTCGGCGGGTTGAGGCTGATGTTCAGCCCCTCGGCGCCGCCCTCCCCGCCCAGCATCTCCACCAGGCCGTCATAGGTGATCTTCACCACCTGGTCGGCGGGACGGATCGAGCGGATCACGTCCTGGCCGGCGGCCTTTTCCTTGGCCTTGGCGATGAACTCGCGGACGACGGGCAGGGCGACGTCGGCCTCGAGCAGGGCCACGCGGACCTCGCGCAGCGCCTCGTCGATATCCTTCTCGGACAGCACGCCACGACCGGAGAGCCGGTCGAAGACGGAAGACAGCCGATCTGTTAGCGCGTCGAACAATTCGAACTCCTGTGGCCCAAACGCAATCGACCCCCGTGGACGATCACGTCGACGGGGGGCCTCGCCGCTCTCGTCCCAGATAAGACCTGGGGGCCGTAGCGGTAGAGGGCGCGATTGCTCTGCGCCGGAAGGGCGCGCTTATGCGCTCGGCAGGCCGAAAGGTCAAGGAACCCGGGCCGTTGCTTCAGCTGGTCGGGAAGCCCTTGTCGCGGAGATAGGCCTTCACGTCCGGGTCCCGACCCCGGAAGCTGCGATAGGCCTCGGCCGGATCGACGGTGTTGCCGATGCTCATGACCTTGTCATGCAGGCGCTTGGCCACGGCCTTGTCATAGGGCCCCGATCCCTCGGTGAAGGCGCCGTAGGCGTCGTGGGCCAGGACCTCCGACCACAGGTAGCTGTAGTAGCCCGCCGAATAGCCGTCGCTGGCGAAGACGTGCTGGAACTGCGGCGTCCGGTGGCGCATCGGCAGTTCGCTAGGCATGCCCAGCTTCTTCAGCTCCTCCCGCTCGAAGGCGTCCGGGTCGATGTCGGCGTCACCGGCCAGGTGCAGCTTCATGTCGATGAGGGCCGAGGACAGGTATTCGGTCACATCGAAGCCCTGGCGGAAGGTGTGGGCCTTCTCGATCTTGGCGGCCAGGGCCGCAGGCATCGGCTTGCCTGTCTGATGGTGCAGGGCGAAGCGGTTTAGCACTTCCGGCGTCGCCAGCCATTCCTCGTTCACCTGGCTCGGAAACTCCACATAGTCCCGCGCCACGGCGGTGCCCGCGAGGGTGGGATAGGTCACGTCGGAGTTCAGGCCGTGCAGGGCGTGGCCGAACTCGTGGAACAGGGTGGTGGCGTCGTCCCAGCTGATCAGGACCGGCTCACCGGGGGCGCCCTTCACGAAGTTGGAGTTGTTGGAGACGATGGTGGTGATCTTGCCGCGGAACTTCTCCTGGGCGCGGTAGGCGCTCATCCAGGCGCCCGAGCGCTTGCCCTGGCGCGCATAGGGATCGAAGTACCAAAGGCCGACATGGCCGCCGTCCGCGCCCTTCACCTCCCAGACCTTGATGTCGGGATGGGCCACGGGCACGTCGGTCACCGGGTGATAGGTGAAGCCGTAAATCTGGCCCGAGGCCCAGAACATTCCCTCGCGCAGCTTGTCGAGCTGCAGGTAGGCCTTCACCTCGTTCATATCGAGGTTGTAGCGGTCGGCGCGGACCTTCTCGGCATAGAAGCGGTAGTCCCAGGGCTCGATCTTCAGGCCGGCCTTTTCCTTGTCGGCGATGGCCTGCATCTCGGCCACCTCCTGGCGGACCCGGGCGATGGCCGAGGGCCAGACCCGCATCATCAGGGCCATGGCGTTCTCGGGCGTCTTGGCCATGGCGTTGTCCAGCCGCCAATGGGCGTGGGTCGGATAGCCCAGCAGTTTCGCGCGCTCGACCCGCAGCTTGAGGATCTTCTTGATGATGGCGTTGTTGTCGTGGGCGTCGCCGTTGTCGCCGCGGCTGTAGAAGGTGCGCCAGACCTTTTCCCGCAGGTCGCGCCGCGTCGAATAGGTCAGGAACGGGTCGATGGAGGAGCGGGTGTTGAGGATGGCGAACTCGCCCTTGTGGCCGCGTTCCTCGGCCGCCCCGGCGGCGGCGTCGCGGACGTCATTGGGCAGGCCCTTCAGCTCGCTCTCGGTGCGCAGGTAGAAGACGTAGTCGGTCTCGTCGGCCAGCAGGTTCTGGCTGAAGGCGGTGAAGTTCCCGGCCAGCTCCTGGTTGATGGCGCCGACCCGGGCCTTGGCCTCCGGCGTCAGCCGGGCGCCCGCGCGCACGAAGCGGTTCCAATAGACCCAGGTCAGGCGTTGCTGCTCAGGGGTCAGGCCCGAGGTCGTTCGGGTATCGTAGACCGCCTCGATGCGCTTGAAGAGCGCGGCGTTCTGCAGGATCGCGTCGCCGTGGGCCGCGTCCTTTGGGGCGATTTCCTTGTCCACCGCCCGCATCTCAGGCGTCGACAGCGTGCCGCTCCAGATGCCCATCAGGGTGTCGACGCGGTTCTTGGCGTCGCCCGTGCGCTCCAGAGCCTCGATGGTGTTGGCGAAGGTGGGCGGCTCGGGATTGGCGGCGATCGCCTCGACCTGCGCCAGTTCCGCCGCCATGGCCGCCTCGATGGCCGGGGCGAAGTGAGCGACCTTGACCTTGTCGAAGGGGGGGACCCCGCCATAGGGCCCGGTCCAGGGCGCGGAGAGGAGGTCGGCGTCCGCGGCGAGGCTTATCGTCGGAACCAGGGTTGCGGCGGCCAGGGCGCTGGACGCGGCGAGAAACGTGCGCCGATGCATGGCGACTCCGGAAAATCTGCTCAAGGAGCCAGGACCTTAGGCAGGATGTAACCGGACGTCACATGACAGGACCGTAATCTTGCCCATCAGTCAGGGCGGCGGGTCGCTTCCTTGGCTTCTCTGAAGGCCTCGCGGCTGATCTTGATGCTCTCGCTGGGGGTCAGGCCGAAGGCGATCAGGATGAGGGACACCAGATCCACGGCGTGATCGGGGGCGACCGCCCCCAGGACCATGTCGCGCTGGCCCATGCGGAAGGCTCCGAAAGCGAGGTTGCGGGCGGCGGCGACCTCGCAGTCGCGGAACCGGCCGCTGGCCACGGCCGACCTGTAGACCGCGTCAAAGCGGGCCTCGAACACCGCCTGGCGCGGAATCGCGACGGACTCGATCCTCAGGGCCAGCCAGCCGCGCACCGGGTCGAGGGCGTAGGCGGCGAAGATCCTGTGCGTGACCGTGGCCAGCAGGACCGCGGGGTCGTCGATCTCTGACCCGACGGGCTCCAGGGTCTTGTCCAGGGCTTCCGAGATCTCGGTGTTCAGAGCGTGGAGCAGGTCTTCGTAGGTTGGGAAGTAGTTGTAGAAGGTGCCGCGCGAGACCCCGGCCGACGCCACGAAGTCCTCGATGGACGAGGCCTCCGGGCCTTTCTCGGCGATCACCGTCATCGCCGCCTTTATCAAGCGTGCGCGGGTTTGCGCGCGGCGGCTTTCGGCCGCCGCGGCGCGGGCTTCCAGATTGACCCTCATGGGGCGTCGAGGGGTCAGGCGGCCTCCGGCAGGTACTGCTTGAGGGCCTGGGCCGCGGCGGCCGAAAGCGGGTCGCGCTGGGTTTCCAGGATGTCGATCTCCTGGGCCAGGGCCGAACTGATCTCGCGGTGGGCGAGGGGGGACAGTTCCAGCAGGGCCTTGGTGGAGGCGCGCGCCAGGGCGAGCGCGGTGGCCAGATCGACTTCGACGCCGACGATCCAGGTGGAGTCAGGGTCGTCCTTGGAGAGTCCGGGACGAGCGGAGAGGGGCATAGCCATGGCGTTCAGTGGGTCTCGGGGAGGAGGAGGAGCCAGGCTGGGGGAGGACTGGCCAATTGAGAATGACGCCTATGTCAGGCTGACATTCGTGTCAATAGTGGGTAACCACGTTCAATGAACCTGTCCGCCCGATAGCGCGCTGGACGCTGCCGCGCCGGAGGGCTAAGCGCGATCCATGGCAATTGGCGTTTTCGATTCCGGGGTGGGCGGGCTGACGGTGCACCGTCGGCTGGTGGACCGCTTCCCGCAGGCGGACCTCATCTACCTCGCCGATCAGGCCAACACGCCCTATGGCGGCCGCGAGGGGGAGGAGATCGTCGATCTCACCCGCGCCGGCTGCGAGGCTCTGTTCGACCGGGGCTGCGACCTGGTGGTCCTAGCCTGCAACACCGCCTCCGGCGTCGCTCTGCGGCGCCTGCAGCAGACTTGGCTGCCGGGCTACCGTAAGGAAAAACAACGCTCGGTGAATGTGCTCGGCATCATTGTGCCTACCATCGAGGCGGCCACCGGCCTGCCGTGGGAGCATGAGGCCGAACGCCGGGGCGACAAGGTGGAGAAGCTCGATGTGCTGGCGGTGTTCGCCACACCGGCCACCGCGCGCTCCCGCGTCTATGAGATCGAGATCGACAAGCGCCGCCAGGACGTCGCGGTCTTCACCGAGCCCTGCCCAGATCTCGCCCGGATGATCGAAACCGGGGCCGGGGCCGTGGAGCTGGCCACCCAGGTGGAGGCCCATGTGAAGGCTATCAGCGCCCGCATCGGCCGCACCCCCGACCGAGCCATCCTCGGCTGCACCCACTACGAGATGGTGGCCGACATGTTCCGCGCGGCGCTCAAGCCGGGCGCTCCGCTCATTCACCAGCCGGACGCCACGGCCGACGCGCTGGAGGCCTATCTCGCCCGGCATCCGGAATACACGGCTGGGGACTCGGGCCGCCGTGTCTTCCTCACCACCGGCAAGCCCGGCGCCCAGAACGCCCTGGTGGAGACTTTCTGGGGGGCTCCGCTAAGCTTCGAGCAAGCTTAGGCGGAGTCCTTCTCATGAAGACCATCCTGGCGGCCGTGGCCGCCCTGTCGCTCGCCGGCGCCGCGCGCGCCGAAGTCGTCGACCAGTCGCCCCAGGGCTTCCAGAGTCGCCACGTCGTCACCATCGCCGCACCCCCGGAAAAGGTGAGGGTCGCGACCCTGGCGCCCAGCGGCTGGTGGAGCTCGTCCCACAGCTGGTCGGGTGACGCCCGCAACCTCACCATCGACCTGGTGACGGGATGCTTCTGCGAGAAGTTGAAGGACGGCTTCGCGCGTCACATGACGGTGGTCTACGCCGGTGACGGCGCCCTGCGGCTCTCGGGCGCGCTTGGCCCCCTGCAGTTCACCGGCGCCAGCGGCCACATGGCCTTCAACTTCAAGGCGGGTGCGGATCCCGCCACCACGGTGCTCACCGTCACCTACGACGTCGGCGGCTACGCCAAGGGTGGGCTGGCGGAACAGTGGGCCAAGCCGGTCGATGGCGTCATCGGCGAGCAGGTGGCCCGGCTGAAAACGCTGATCGAGACCGGCAAGCCAGGCTGACGGCATCAAGATAGATAAAATCTATTCCCACGACTTATATTATCAATTTCCCCAATGCTGCGGCGCCATATAGACAGCGGGCTCCTTCCCGAACCAACCAGGAGCTCGCGTTGTCCCTCATCAATACCGAAATCAAGCCGTTCAAGGCCGAAGCCTTCCAAGCCGGCAAGTTCATCTCCGTCTCGGACGCCGATCTGAAGGGCAAGTGGTCGGTGGTGTTCTTCTACCCGGCCGATTTCACCTTCGTCTGCCCGACCGAGCTTGAGGACCTGGCCGACAACTACGCCGAGTTCAAGAAGCTTGGCGTGGAGATCTACAGCGTCTCCACCGACACCCACTTCGCCCACAAGGCCTGGCACGACACGTCCGAAGCCGTGAAGAAGATTGAGTACGTCATGGTGGGCGACCCCACCGGCGTGATCACGCGCAACTTCGACGTCATGATCGAAGAGGCCGGCCTCGCCGACCGCGGCACCTTCGTGGTGGACCCCGACGGCAAGATCCAGATCGTCGAGATCACCGCCGGCGGCATCGGCCGCGACGCCCTGGAACTGCTGCGCAAGGTCAAGGCCGCCCAGTACGTCGCCGCCCACCCGGGCGAAGTCTGCCCCGCCAAGTGGCAGGAAGGCGAGGCGACCCTGGCCCCCTCCCTCGACCTGGTCGGCAAGATCTAAAGCCTACCCCGCGTCCGCCGCCGTTCATCGGAACGGCGGCGGCGCCCCTCCTCAAGAATTCCCGCGTCCCCACCGGAGTCCGTCATGTTGGATCAAGGCCTGAAGTCCCAGCTCAAGACCTATCTGGAGAATCTGCGCCACCCGGTGGTCCTGGTCGCCAGCCTTGACGCCTCGGCCAAGTCGGCCGAACTCAAGGCCCTGCTGGCCGACGTCGCGCAGGCCTCCGACAAGATCACCGTCCGCGAGGACGGGACCGACGGCCGCGTCCCATCCTTCACCGTGGGCGCGGAGGGCTCGGAGGCCCGCGTGACCTTCGCGGGCCTGCCCATGGGCCACGAGTTCACCTCCCTGGTGCTGGCCCTGCTGCAGGCCGGCGGCCACCCGCCCCGGGTGGAGGCCGAGGTCATCGACCAAGTGAAGGCGCTCGACGCCGACCTCACCTTCGAGACCTATTTCTCGCTCACCTGCCAGAACTGCCCCGACGTGGTGCAGGCGCTGAACCTGATGAGCGTGCTGAACCCGCGAATCCGCCACACCGCCATCGACGGCGCCCTGTTCCAGGACGAGGTCGAGGCGCGCAAGATCATGGCTGTCCCCACCGTCCTGCTGAACGGCGAGGCCTTCGACCAGGGCCGCATGAGCCTGGAGCAGATCCTGGCCAAGCTGGACACCGGCGCGGCGGCCCGTGACGCGGCGAAGATCGCCGCCAAGGGCGTCTTCGACGTGCTGGTGGTGGGCGGCGGCCCGGCCGGCGCCGCCGCGGCGGTCTATGCCGCCCGCAAGGGCATCGTCACCGGCCTGGCGGCCGAGCGCTTCGGCGGCCAGGTGCTGGACACCATGGCCATCGAGAACTTTATCTCCGTGCCCCACACCGAGGGCCCCAAGCTGGTCTCCGGCCTGGAGCGCCACGTCAAGGACTACGACGTCGACGTGATGAACCTGCAGAAGGCGGCCAGGCTGATCCCAGCTGGCGCGGCCGGCGACCTCAACGAGATCGTGCTGGAGAACGGCGCGAGCCTGCGGGCCAAGACCCTGATCCTGGCGCCTGGCGCCCGCTGGCGGCAGATGGGCGTGCCTGGCGAGGAGCAGTACCGCAACGCCGGCGTGGCCTATTGCCCCCACTGTGACGGCCCCCTGTTCAAGGGCAAGCGCGTGGCGGTGATCGGCGGCGGCAACAGCGGTGTCGAGGCGGCCATCGACCTGGCCGGCATCGTCGCCCATGTCACCCTGATCGAATTCGACAGCCAGCTGCGGGCCGACGCGGTCCTGCAGCGCAAGCTCGCCAGCCTGGACAATGTCACCATCATCACCTCGGCCCTGACCACCGAGGTGCTGGGCGACGGCGCCAAGGTCAGCGGTCTGGTCTACCGCGACCGCGCCACCGAGGGCCTGCACACCGTCGAACTCGAGGGAATCTTCGTGCAGATCGGCCTGGTCCCGAACACCGAGTGGCTGGAGGGCGCCATCGCGCTCACCCCACGCGGCGAGATCGAGGTGGACGGCCACGGGGCGACCTCCATCCCCGGCGTGTTCGCGGCGGGCGACGCCACCACCACGCCGTTCAAGCAGATCGTCATCGCCGCTGGCGACGGCGCCAAGGCGGCGCTTTCGGCCTTCGACTACCTCATTCGCCTGCCGACTGAGGCGACCGAGGCTGTGGCGGCCTAGAGCCAACGCGCCCCTTCTCCGGCATGGGGAGAAGGGGCGCATTTACTCAATAGTCATTGGGTTTTCCATAGACTAGGCCTATAGTTACTCATGCTCCCGACCATCCGCCAACTGCAGTACCTCAAGCTCCTCGCCGAGCATGGGGCGTTCGGGAAGGCCGCTGAGGCCGCCCACGTCACCCAGCCCACCCTGTCGGCGGGCATTCAGGAGCTGGAGCGAACGCTCGGCGCTCCGGTGGTGGACCGCGCCCGCTCGGGCGTGATCCTGACGGCGGTGGGGGAGGCCGCGCTTTCCCGCGCCAACACCATCCTCAACGAGGCCGAGGAACTGGTGCAGGCGGCCAAGAACGCCAGCCAGCCCCTGACGGGCCGGTTCCGCCTGGGGGTCATCCCCACCATCGCCCCCTTCCTGTTGCCCAAGGCCCTGCCCCTGCTGCGGTCGCGGTTCCCGAAGCTGCGGCTGTACCTGCGCGAGGACCTGACCCAGCGCCTGATCGGCGCCCTGAAGGCCGGCCAGCTCGACGCGGCCCTGATCGCCCTGCCCTTCGACATGCAGGGCCTGGCCCACGCCCATGTCTCGGACGACGAACTGCTGGCCGCTATTCCGGCCGACCACCCCCTGGCCAACCAGCTGGAATTCCCGCCCTCGGCCATGGAGGGGGAGGATCTGATCCTGCTGGAAGACGGGCACTGCCTGCGTGACCACGTGCTGTCGGCGTGCGGGCTGAAGCCTCCAAAGGCCACCGGAGATGAGGAGGCCTTCGCCGCCACCTCCCTGCCCACCCTGGTGCAGATGGTCGGATCAGGTCTCGGCGTCACCTACCTGCCGGCCATGGCGGTGGAGGCGGGCCTGACCTCGGCCGCCCACGTCGCGGTGCGCCACATAAAGGCCGACCACCCCAGCCGCGAGATCGTGGTGGCCTGGCGCTCGGGCTCCAGTCGGGGCGCCGAGGGCCGACTGCTGGCGGAGACCCTGCGGGACGCCTGAGCGGCGGCCCGCAATTGAGCCAGATCATGGTTGGGCCCGACCGGCCGCGTCAGACGTTGCGATCATGGGGTTCTCCCCGATCCATCGGAGCAAGAATATGCAACTACCCAAGGGCACGACCGTCGCCGTCGCGGACGGCGTGACGCTTCACCTCTACCGGAACGGCGGCGACGAGGTTCATCCCAAGCTCACGGCCCTGCCGCCGGCCACCCTGGGCAAGGTCAATCGCAGCTCCGGCGACCATCACTATTCCAGCTCCGCCAACCCGAATGACGGCCAACAGCGCGAGGATGGCTTCGCCGCGGCCACGGCGGCCTGGTTGAACGAGCAGGCCCTGGCCGGCAAGATGGAGCACCTCTACATCATCGCCGCCCCCAAAACCCTGGGCGAGCTGCGCCGCCATTATCACAAGGCCCTGGAGGCCAAGCTGCTGGGCGAACTTGCCAAGGACCTGACCGGTCACGCCATCGGCGATATCGAGACCGCCATCTCCCACGCCTGAGGCGTCCGGGGCGGGTGACGCCGCCCCGGACCACCGCGATCTATTTCGATATATCTCTATTGAATTCCGATCTGGGTTAGATATATCTGTAGTATCGATATGTCTAAATAGGATCGAAAATGCATCGACACTTCTCTCATAAACACGAACACCGCAGTCGCCATGGCTTCGGCGGACACCTGCGCGAACACCTTCGCGGTCATGGTGGACGCGGGGAACGTGGCGGCCGCATCGGCCGGCTTCTGGAACACGGGGACCTGCGGTTCCTGGTCCTGGCCCTGCTGGCCGAGAAGCCCCGCCATGGCTACGAAGTGATGCGCGAACTCGAGGAACGCACCGGGGGCGCCTATCGGCCGAGCCCAGGCGTGATCTACCCCACCCTTTCCCTGCTGGAAGACGAGGGCTTCGTGGTTCCCATCGCCGCCGAGGGCGGACGTAAGGCCTATGAAGCCACGGCCGCCGGCAAGGAGGCGCTCGAGGCCAACCGCCCTTCGGTGGACGCCATCTTCGCTCGCCTGGACGAGGCGGCCGAACAATCCTCCGGCGCCCGTCCCAAATTGCAGCGCGCCATGCAGAACCTCAGCACAGCGCTGCGCCTGCGCATGCAGCGCGGCGGCGTGACCGAGGAGCAGGTGGACGCCATCGCCGCGGCCATCGACGAGGCCGCCTCGAAGATCGAGCGGGTCTGATCAAAGCTTCAGGCGGCGTGACGTTCCGGAGCGGTGATCTCCAGGCATCGTCAGTCCATCAGCTTCTGAGCCAGGTAGACGTAGTGGCGGGCCCAGCGGCGGGCGTTCAGCTCCGGATCGGCGTCGTTGGCGTGACCCCCGAAGGTCTGCTCGTAGTAGAGATAGGGGACGCCCATGGCCTCCAGCCGGGCGGCGAATTTCCGCGCATGGCCGGGGTGGACCCGGTCGTCGCGGGTGTTGGTGGTGATGTAGGGCTCGGGATATTTCACACCGGCCTTGAGGTTCTCATAGGCTGAGTAGGTCTCGATGAAGGCCCGGTCAGCCGGCACGTCTGGATCGCCGTATTCCCCGATCCACGAGGCCCCCGCCGACAGCTTGTGATAGCGCAGCATGTCGATCAGCGGGCTCTCCACCACGATGGCGTTCCACAGCTCGGGATGCTGGGTCATGGAGACCGTGGTCAGCACCCCGCCGTTGGACCGGCCATAGATGCCGAGCCTGCGCGCCGAGGTGATCTTGCGCGCCGACAGGTCCTTGGCCACCGCGGCGAAGTCGTCGAAGGACAGTTGGCGTTTCTCCCGCAGCACGCTCTGGTGCCAGGCGGGTCCGAACTCACCGCCGCCGCGGATATTGGCGATCACATAGGCGCCACCTCGTTCCAGCCAGATCTTGCCCATTTCCGGCAGATAGATCGGCGGCTTGGCCACCTCGAACCCGCCATAGCCGTACATGATGGTGGGCAGCGAGCCGTCCAGCTTCGCGCCCTTGGGCAGCACCACGAAATAGGGGATCTTCGCCCCGTCCGACGAGGTCGCCCAGTGCTGCTTCACCTCGTGGGTGGCGGCGTTGAAGCGCGCGGGCAGGGTCTTGACCGGGGTCGCCTTGCCGGTCGCCGCGTCGGCCAGCCACAGGCTGGTGGGATCAAGGAAACCCTCGGCGGCGACGAAGACCTGATCGTCATCCCCAGAGGCGGAGCGCACCGTGAAGGTGGCGTCCTTCGGCAAGGCTAGGCGCGTGGCCGTCCACTTGCCGTCCTTGCGGCCATAGGCTTCGACCGCGCCCTTCACCTCGTCCAGCAGGTTCACGATCAGCCGGCCCTTGGTGTCGTAGACCTCGCTGGTCGCCTGGCGCGGGCCCGGCTGGAAGATCAGCTCCGGCTTGGCGGTCCCGGCCCTCAGGGCCGCAAGGTCGTAGGCGATCAGGGCGCCGGCGCCGAAGCCCTCCCAGGCCTCCTTCAGATCGAAGACCACCTGGCCGTCGACATAGGCCTGGTATTCGGCCCGCCGGGGCAGGGCGACCGGGATCGTCCTGCCGGCGTCCAGCAGCACGAACTCGTTTTCGAAAAAGGTGATCCCCCGGCGGGCCATCAGGCCGTCGGCCCGACCGCCCGCGCCGCGCAGGACGATGGGTGAGACCCCGACGTCACTCTTCAGGCCGCGATAGACCTCGCGGGCCTGGCCGTCGCGGGTCAGGGTCTTGACGATATAGGCATAGCCCGAGGGGGTCTCGTCGCCAGGCGTCCAGATGCGGTCCGCCACCAGGGTGTCGCGGTCCAGCCAGGCCACGTCCTGCTTGCCCTCGGCCAGACGGAAGCCGCCGCTCACAAAGGTCTTGCTGGCGGTGTCGAACTCGCGAACCTCCACCGCGTCTCCGCCACCGTCGGAGAGCCTCACCAGGCACAGCCTCTCGGCGGGCTTCAGGCAGGTCGCCCCCTTCCAGATCCAGTTCCTGCCCTCGGCCTTGGACAGTGCGTCCAGGTCGAGCAGGGTCTCCCAGGCCGGCGCCTCGCTGCGATAGGAGGCCAGGCTCGCGTGGCGCCAGACGCCGTGGACGTGGGCGTCGTCCTGCCAGAGGTTGTCCACTCCGCCGGCCCGGAACTCCGGCCACGGGATGCGGTCCTTGGCCGTGAAGATGGCTCGCCCCTCGGCGAGGTAGGTCGCGTAGCGGGGATCGGTCTCCAGCCGCTTGGCCGACCTGGCGTTCTGGCCCTCGACCCAGGTCAGGGCCTTGGGCGCATCGACCTCCTCCAGCCAGGTGAAGGGGTCAGCGGGGGTCTGGGCGTGCGCCATGGGAGCCAGCAGCAGGGCGCCGGTCAGCGCGGTCAAAAGCAGCTTCATCGCGCAAATCTAGGACCCGACGGCAGGTCCTGTCTCGCCAAAGGTGATCGGCGGGGATTTCTCGCCTATATAGCCGCCACTATGAGCCGTCCGTTCCTGAAGATGAACGGGCTCGGCAACGACTTCGTCGTGGTCGAGGCCCGATCGGCGCCCTTCGCGCCCAGCGCCGAAGAGGTGCGCGCCATCGCAAGCCGCGAGGGCGGGATCGGCTGCGACCAGATCGTCTCTATAGATCCGTCGACGCGCGCTGACGCCGCCGTCCGCTTCTGGAACGCCGACGGCGAGGAGGTGGGCGCCTGCGGCAACGCCAGCCGTTGCGTGGGCTGGCTGCTGATGGAGGCGTCGGGCAAGGACGAGGCGACCTTCGAGACCCAGGCCGGCCTGCTCACCGCGCGCCGGGCCGGCGACAAGGCCGTCAGCGTCGACATGGGCGAGCCCGGCCTCCATTGGACTCAGATTCCCCTGGAGGAGGAGATGGACACCCGGGGGATAGAGCTCCAGGTCGGCCCCATCGACGCCCCGCATCTGCACACGCCGGGCTGCGTCTCCATGGGTAATCCCCACGTGGTGTTCTTCGTGGACGACGCCGAGACCGCCCCGGTGCGCGAGGTCGGCCCCATGATCGAGCATCACCGGCTGTTTCCTGAAGGCGTCAATGTCGGCTTTGCTCAGATCAAGGCCCGAGACCGCATTCGCCTCAAGGTCTGGGAACGCGGCGCCGGCCTCACCAAGGCCTGCGGCACCGGCGCCTGTGCGGCTCTGGTGGCGGCGTCGCGCCGTGGCCTCACCGACCGCAAGGCGACCCTCGAGCTGGACGGCGGCGAGCTCGTCATAGAGTGGCGCGAAAGCGACGGCCACGTGATCATGACCGGCGGCCTGGAGCTCGAGTTCACCGGCGTGCTGCCATGACCGACAGCGTCGACATCGTCACCTTCGGCTGCCGCCTCAACGCCTATGAGAGCGAGGTCATCCGGGCCCGCGCCGCCGAGGACGGGCTTTCCAACGCCATCGTCTTCAACACCTGTGCGGTGACCGGCGAAGCCGTCCGTCAGGCGCGTCAGGCGATCCGCAAGGCCCGCCGCGAGCGCCCCGACGCGAAGGTCATCGTCACCGGTTGCGCCGCCCAGATCGACCCCGCCGCCTTCGCCGCCATGGCCGAGGTGGACCTGGTGCTGGGCAACGCCGAGAAGAGCGAGGCCGGCGCCTATGCCGCGAGCGCGCCGGAAGGCCGGGTGCGGGTCAACGACATCATGAGCGTGCGGGAGACCGCCGGCCACCTGATCGACGGGCTGAAGGACCGGGCGCGGGCCTATGTCGAGGTCCAGAACGGCTGCGACCATCGCTGCACCTTCTGCATCATCCCCTTCGGCCGGGGCAATTCCCGCTCGGCCGCCGCCGGCGAGGTGGTGGAGCAGGTCCGCAAGCTGACGGCCCAGGGCTATCTCGAGGTGGTGCTCACTGGGGTGGATATCACCAGCTGGGGCGCCGACCTTCCCGGCCAACCGACGCTTGGCCAACTCGTGGCCCGCATCCTGAAGCTGGTCCCGGAGCTGCCGCGCCTTCGGCTGTCCTCCATCGACGCCGCCGAAATCGACCCGGACTTGATGCGCTGCCTGGCGGAGGATCGGCGCCTCATGCCCTACCTGCACCTGTCCCTGCAGGCCGGCGACGACATGATCCTGAAGCGGATGAAGCGCCGCCACAGCCGCGACGACGCCCTGAAGCTGATCGGCGATGTGCGCGCCGTACGCCCGGACGTGGCCTTCGGCGCCGACCTGATCGCCGGTTTCCCGACGGAGACCGAGGAGATGTTCGAGAACACCCTGCGCCTCGTCGAGGAGGGCGGGCTGTCCTTCCTGCACGTCTTCCCCTTCAGCCCGCGCCCGGGCACGCCCGCCGCCCGGATGCCGCAGCTGCAGCGCCCGGTGATCAAGGATCGCGCCGCCCGCCTGCGCGCCGCCGGCCAGCGCGCCTTGGAGCGGCACCTGCAGCGCCAGGTCGGCCGGACGATCATGGGCCTGGTGGAACGCGACGGCGTCGCCCGCGCCGAGGACTTCACCGAGATCGCCTATGTCGGCGAGGCCGCCGTGGGCGCCATCGTTCCTCTGCGGATCACGGGCCACGACGGGACCCGCGTGCTTGGAACCGTGGCGGTGCTGGAGGCGGCGGAGTGAGCGGTTGGTCAGGCGGTTGCCAGTGCGGCGCCGTGCGCTTCCATGCGCAGAGCCTGGGGCGCCCCAGCATCTGTCACTGCCGCATGTGCCAGAAGGCCTTCGGCGGCTTCTACGGCCCCTATGTCGACGCCAACGACTTCAAGTGGACCCGCGGGGCGCCGAAATATTTCCAGAGCTCCAACCTGATCAGGCGCGGCTTCTGCGGCGACTGCGGAACCCAGCTTTCCTTTGAGTCGCCGAAGTGGACGATCAACATCGCCATCGGCGCCTTCGACACGCCCGAGCAAATCGTCCCGGCCCTGCAGGTGGGGACCGAGTCCCGGCTGCCCTATGTGAATGACCTGGGGAGCCTGCCCGAGCGGGCGCCCGAGGCGGCGGAGAAGATGGCCGAATTCTACGCCGCCCTGGTCAGCTATCAGCACCCCGACCACGACACCGAGGCCTGGCCGCCCCGACCCTAGTCTTCCGGCGTCCCGCGCCCCGGAAAGCCCGGCAGGGCCCAGCCCTTGAGGATGGCCCCGGCGCGGATGGCGAAGGCGGCGGCGAAACCCGCCAGTCCGGCCGGGAAGCCCGGAACCTCGAACATCTGCAGGATGACGAAGACGCCCGCGCCCACGAGGGCGGCGGTGACATAGACCTCACGCCGCAGCAGGATCGACGGCTCGTGGGCCAGGACGTCGCGGATCACCCCGCCGAAGCAGGCCGTCAGCGTCCCCATGACCACGGCGGAGAACGGCGGGGCGCCCAGGGAGGCCGCCTTGGCCGCCCCCACCACGCAGTAGGCCGACAGACCCAGGGCGTCGAACCACAGCAGCACCCGCATCCGCCCCTTGCCCGGCCCGAACACCCAGACCGCCGTGGCGGCGGCCAGGCAGGCCAGGATATAGGCCGGCTTCTGCACCCAGAAGACCGGCGCCCCGATCAGCAGGTCGCGCAGGGTCCCGCCCCCCACGCCGGTCACGGCGGCGAAGAAGCCGAAGGTGACGATGTCGTGCTTGCGCCGCGCCGCGGCCAGGGCGCCGGTGGCGCCGAACACAGCCACGGCCGCATAGTCCAGCCAGGTCAGGGTGGCGGTGAGGGCGTCCATTCCCCATCCTCTATCGCGCACGCCGTGGAGCCGCTAGAAGCCGCCTATGACTGAACCCAAGAAGGGCTGGCTCCAGCGCCTCGCCGGCGGCCTCACGCGGTCGTCCAAGGCGCTGACCGAGCAGGTCGCGGCGACCTTCACCAAGACGCCGCTGGACCAGGCCAAGCTCGACGAGCTGGAAGAGATGCTGATCGAGGCCGATCTCGGCCCGCATTCAGCCGCCCGCATCACCCAGCGCTTCTCCGACGCCAAGTTCGGCAAGAGCGTCGACGAGATGGAGATCAAGGAGGCGCTCGCCGAGGCCATCGGCGACGAGCTCTCCAGCCGCCAGGGAACCTTTGACCCGCTGTCGGGGCCCAAGCCCTATGTGGTGCTGTTCATCGGGGTCAACGGGTCGGGCAAGACCACGACGCTCGGCAAGATCGCCGCCGACCTGACCGGCAAGGGCGCCAAGGTGCTGGTGGTGGCCGGCGACACCTTCCGCGCCGCCGCCGTCGAGCAGCTGAAGGTCTGGGCCGAGCGCGCCGGGGCCGACTTC
The DNA here is from genome assembly GCF_042714595.1 of Phenylobacterium ferrooxidans. Lineage (NCBI taxonomy): Bacteria > Pseudomonadati > Pseudomonadota > Alphaproteobacteria > Caulobacterales > Caulobacteraceae > Phenylobacterium > Phenylobacterium ferrooxidans. The sequence goes on from NZ_JAOTJD010000006.1 coordinate 20,671, forward strand.
ATGTCCCGGCCACCCAATTCCGACGCCGCGGGCCTGGCCTTCGACGCCATCGCCAGCGCCAAGGAGAAGGGTCACGACGTGGTCCTCATCGACACCGCCGGCCGCCTGCAGAACAAGCAGGGCCTGATGGACGAACTGCTCAAGGTCATCCGCGTGGTGAAGAAGATCGATCCGGACGCGCCGCACGAGACCCTGCTGGTGCTCGACGCCACCGTGGGCCGCAATGCGCTGGCGCAGGAAAACATCTTCGGCAACCAGATCGGCGTTTCCGGCATCGTCATGACCAAGCTGGACGGCACCGCCCGGGGCGGAGTCCTGGTGCCTGTGGCCCAGGCTTCCGACAGCCCCATCAAACTCATTGGCGTCGGCGAGGGGATCGAGGATCTTCAGCCCTTCAACGCCCGGGCCTTCGCCCGTTCCCTCGTCGGTCTGGAGGACGCATGACTCTTTCGCCTGGCGCCAGGAAGTTCGTCACCGGCTTCGTCGACTACGGATGGCCGGTCGGCTTCGTCATCGCCTATTTCATCACCCGCGATACGGTCCAGGCGACCTGGGGCATGGTGGCCGGCGCGGCCCTGGCCCTGATCGTCGGCTATGTGGTGGAGAAGCGGATCGCCCCCATGCCCCTGGTGGCGGGGCTGATCGCGGTGCTGTTCGGCTGCCTGACCCTGCTCTTCCACGACGACCGCTTCATCAAGATCAAGCCCACGGTGACCTCGGCCGCCTTCGGCCTGTTCCTGATTGGCGGCATGCTACTGCGCAAGAATCCGCTGAAGATCCTGCTGGGCAAGGCGTTCCAGATGCCCGACGAGGGCTGGCGCAAGCTGTCCTGGCGCTACGGGATCTTCTTCCTCTGCGTGGCGGCTCTGAACGAATTCATCTGGCGCACCCAGCCCGACGCGACCTGGGTTCTGTTCCGCTTCCCGGGCCTCTCCATCATCCACATCCTGTTCGGATTCTCCCAGGTCCCGCTGATGATGAAGTACGCCAAGATCGATGAGCCACCGCCGGTGCCCCCGATCGAATAGGCCGTCCACGGACGTGTGTCGTCAAAACGACGTGATCGGCCTATAGCTTTCCGACCTGATCCAATTGGATGGCGGGACCACCTCATGGCTAAGACCAAGTCGGGCGGCAAGTCGGGCGGGCTTCCGGCCCTGGACAAGTCCCCCAGCCACCTGCTGCATCGCGCCCTGCAGCTCTCCCTCGACATCTATTCCGAGACCTTCGAGGCCGGCGGCCCCACCCAGCGTCAGTATGCGGTGCTGAGCGCCGTGGAGGCTCACGAGGGTCTCACCCAGACCGACCTGGTTCGCATCACCGGCATTGACCGATCCACCCTGGCCGACATGGCTGCGCGGATGATCACGAAAGGCCTGCTGGAACGCCAGCGGTCCGCCGCCGACGCCCGGGCCAATGCTGTCAGCCTGACCGCCGCGGGCCGCGAGCTGCTGGAGGACGCCAAGCCCAAGATGGCCGCCACCGACGCCCGGCTGCTGAAGCTGCTCTCCTCGGGCAAGCGCGAGGGGCTGGTCAGCGTGCTGCGCGACCTGATCGCCGCCGGCGAGGCCGCGGGTCAGCCACCGGTGGAAAAGACCAGGAAAGTGAAGGCTGAGAAGCCCGCCAAGGTGAAGAAGCCCAAGGCGCAGAAGGCCCCCAAGGCTGAGAGGGCGCCCAAGCCTGAGAAGGCGGAGAAAGCTCCGAAGGCAGAGAAGCCGAAGAAAGAGAAGAAGGCCAAGAAGGCGGCCTGACGCTCCGCGCCCCCTTCGGGTGGCCGGCTAGACCTTGATGTCCAACAGTGAGCCCGGGCGCAGGATGCGCTCCGGCGGATCGGCCGGCAGGTCGGTGGGAATGCGCCCCGCCGGCTGGGGGCGCGGCGCCGGCTGGGACGCAGCGCTCGACAACGGCGCCTGCTGCTGCAGTCCGAGCGCGGCCTCGAAAAAGGCGCGCTGACCGGCGTTGCGGACGGGGTCCGGCCGCTGGACTGGAGCGGAGCTCTGCGGAAAGCCGGGTCGGATCGGGAGCGCCACGGGCGGCCTTATGGTTAATGCGCGGCTCAAGCCATCGCGCGAATATGGTCAACGCAAGGTTAACGCGCGCCCTTGGCCCACAGATCCTTGGCGACCTGGGCGGTCAGCGGGCCGGTGTGCTTGGCCAGAATCATCCCGTCGGCCCCAACCAGATAGGTCTCGGGCACGCCGGTGACGCCGAGCTCGATGCCGCCCCGTCCGTCCCGATCCACCAGCCGGGCGACATAGGGATCCCCCAGGCGGTTCAGGAAGGCCTTGGTGTTGTCCGGGGCGTCCTTGTAGGCGATCCCCACCACCGGCACGCCCTGGGCCTTCATCTCGACGAGCACCGGATGCTCGATCTCGCAGGGGGCGCACCAGGAGGCGAAGATGTTCACCAGCAGCGGCCCCTTGGCGGTCTCACGCAGGCGCACCGGCCGGCCATCGTCCAGGGTCGGCAGGACAAGGTCCGGGATGGGCTTGCCCACCAGGGCCTGGGGCTCCACCCGAGGATCGTGCTTGAGGGCGAACAGGCCAAACAGCAGGGCCAGCGCCACCAGGGCGATCAGCGGCATGGCCGCCAGCCAGCGGCTCATGCCTCGCGGTCCTTGGAGAAGGCCTCGGCCTTCCTCCGCCAGCGGCGGGCGCGGTTGAGGCTGCCGGCGATCATCAGAATGAAGACCAGGACTGTCAGCCCGTAGGCGGGCCAGATGTAGACGGCGTAGGGGCCGGGATCGAGGTCGAGCATATCAGCCTCTCGCCGCGCGCAGGGCGGCGGCCTCGGCGCGGCGCCGCCAGACCTCGGCGCGGATGCGCACCAGCCACAGAGAGCCGAAGGCCGCCATATAGGCCAGGCCCAGCAACAGCAGGGGATAGAGGTAGTCGTCCGTCATGGTGGGGCCGCCCTTGCGGAACACCGAGGCGCCCTGGTGCAGGGTGTTCCACCAGTTCACCGACCAGTGGACGATGGGCAGGTTCACCAGGCCTACGAGGGCCAGGATCGCCCCCGCGCGGGCCGCCTTGGTCTCGTCGTCCAGAGAGGCCCTCAGGGCCATGTAGGCCAGGTAGAACAGCAGCAGGACCAGGACCGAGGTCAGACGCGCGTCCCAGACCCACCAGGCGCCCCACATCGGCCGGCCCCAGAGGGCGCCAGTGGCCAGGGCCAGGACTGTGAAGGCGGCGCCCAGCGGCGCCGCGGCCTGGGCGGCGGCGTCGGCGAGCGCATGGCGGAACACCAGGGCCAGGAAGCTCGCGCCTCCGAGGCAAGCGTAGACGAACATCCCCATCCAGGCGGCGGGCACGTGGATGAACATGATCCGCACCGTGTCGCCCTGCTGGTAGTCCTCCGGGGCGATGAAACCCAACCAGAGGCCGGCCAGGGCCAGGACGACGGCGACGACGCCGAACATGGGCGCGGCCCAGCGCGAGAACGCCATGAAGCGCTCGGGATTACTCAGGAAGGCTGGCGCCGGGATCATTGCCCTGGCGAATTAGACCCCGGCGCCGCTTGGGGCAAGCCGGGGTCGCTTTCAGAACCTAAGTCTAGCCGTGACCGCCGCCCCGGTGACCACCGCCCTTGCCGCCGCGGCCGCCCTTTGGAGGCATCGCGTCGAAGGCCTTCTTCTGGGCGGGCGAGAGCTGGCTGTAGAACCGCATCGTCGCCTCGGCGCGGCGGGCGAACTGAGCCTGACGGTCGGCCATGTGGGCCTTCATCCGGTCCAGACGCTCGGGCGTGGTCATGGCGGCGCGTTCGCCCCGGGCCGCACGCATCTTGTCGCGACGATCGGCCGGCGGGGCCATGGAGGACACGAAGGCGTTCAGCGCCGGTTCCTGGTTCGGGGTCAGTTGCAGGGTGTCGCGCAGGTGCTGGGCGCGGCGGGCGGCCATCTCGGCGGGATCGCGGTGCGGGCGGTCGCCGCGCTCGTGACGGTGTCCGGCTTCCTGGGCGGCCGGGGCCGGTTGGGCGACGGCCGCGCCGCCGAGGCCCAGGGTCAGGATTGCGCCGCTCAGCAGCAATGGTGTGGTGAATTTCATGGCGTCTCGGACTCCGGAGTTTGTATCCCTCACCCCTTCAACGCGGGGCCCCGGGTTTTCCGTCGCGCGAATTTAGGACAGGGCGTTGCGGCAGGCCGCCGCCATCGCCAGGGGACCCAGCGCCACCGCGGCGGCGGCATAGGCGCAGAGCAGGGCCAGGCCCGGGCGCCAGGGCAGCCCCCCGGCGAAGGCGTCCAGGGCGGCGCCGCCGAAGATCACCGGCGGGACGAACAGCGGCAGCACGATCACCGCCGTCAGCAGGCCGCCGCGCCGGGCTCCGAGGCTCAGAGCCGCGCCAATCCCGCCGGTGAAGGCGAAAGCCAGGCCGCCCACCAGGGCGCAGGCGAAGATCAGCGGCGCGAGGCGCGGTTCTGCCCCCAGGGCGATGGCGGCGAGGGGGGCTGCGAGCGCCAGCGGCGCCCCGGTGGCGATCCACTGGCCCAGGCATTTGAGGGCGCACACGATCTCCAGCGGCACGGGCGACAGGACGATCAGGTCCAGCGCGCCGTCCTCGTAGTCCCGTTCGAACAACCGCTCGAGGGACAGCAGGGCGGCCAGCGCCAGTGCGACCCAGGCCATCCCCGTGGCGATGGCCGCCAGGCGCGCGGGCTCCGGCCCGGTGGCGAGCGGCAGCAGGGTGGCGGTTCCGGCGTAGAAGCCAAGCGCCACCAGGGGGCCCCCGCCCTTGCCCCAGGCCAGCGAGACCTCCCGGGTCAGCAGGGCGCCGGCCCGACTCACGCGCCGATCTCCAGGGTCTTGTGGGGGACGGGCAGGGGGTCGTGGACCGCCGCGACGATCAGGCCGCCCGTCGAAAGGTGGTTGGCCATCACCTGACCGAATCGCCGCCGCCATCCGGCGTCCAGCGGGCTCAGGGGCTCGTCCAGCAGCCACAGCGGCCGGGGAGCGGCGATCAGCCGCGCGAGCGCCAGGCGACGCCTCTGGCCCGCCGACAGCCGCCGGACCTCCAGGTCCAGCAGGGTGGACAGCTCCAGAGTCTCGATGGCCAGGGCGATCGAAACCTCGCCGCCACCGGTCCAGAGGCTCCAGAAGGTCAGCTCCTCGCGGGTGGTTCGTCCCGGTTTCAGACCGTCCAGGTGGCCGATCAGATGCAGGCCCAGCGCCCGTGCCGCGCCGGGGTCCTGGGGCCCAAAGCCAACCGTCCCGGCCTCGCTCTGGACGAGGCCGGCTATGGTCCGCAGCAGGCTCGTCTTGCCCGCGCCGTTTCGGCCGGTGAGGGCGGCGGCCTCGCCAGCGTCGAGGGTCAGGTTCAGGCTTTCAAAAAGCAGGCGCCCGCCCCGTCGGACCGACAGGTTTTCCAGGCTGAGGTGCGAGATCACGACGTCAAACTTCCCACCGCATGGACGTAGGCCGAGCCAGGGGTTATGACGCGCGCGGCCGACGCCGCCTTGGGGGGCGTACGCGGCGCGGGGACGGACGCTGTGTGTCCGTCTAGAAAAGCGCGCGATCCCCGAAGCGGTGGTGTAGCGGCCGTGAACAGAGGAAGGATCCCTTATATGGCGTCGCTCGACAGCCTGAAGACCCGCCGCGAACTGACGGTGGGCGACAAGACCTACGTCTACTACAGCCTTCCCGCCGCCGAGGAAGCTGGACTTTCGGGCGTTTCGCGCCTGCCGGCCTCCATGAAGGTGCTGTTGGAAAACCTGCTCCGCAACGAAGACGGCGTCTCCGTCGGGGGCGACGACCTCGCCGCCGTGGCCGCCTGGCTCGTGAACAAGGGCTCGGTCGAGCACGAGATCAGCTTCCGCCCGGCCCGGGTCCTGATGCAGGACTTCACCGGCGTTCCGGCCGTCGTCGACCTAGCCGCCATGCGCGACGCCATGACGGCGCTAGGCGCCAACCCCGAGAAGATCAACCCGCTGAACCCCGTCGATCTGGTGATCGACCACTCGGTGATGGTCGACCACTTCGGCACCTCCAAGGCCTTCGGCGAGAACGTCGAGCGCGAGTATGAGCGCAACATCGAGCGCTACCGCTTCCTGCGCTGGGGCTCCTCGGCCTTCAACAATTTCCGCGTCGTGCCCCCGGGCACCGGGATCTGCCACCAGGTGAACCTGGAATACCTGGCTCAGACCGTCTGGACTCTGGACGAGGACGGCGCCACCACCGCCTATCCCGACACCGTCGTCGGCACCGACAGCCACACCACCATGATCAACGGCCTGTCGGTCCTGGGCTGGGGCGTGGGCGGCATCGAGGCCGAGGCCGTGATGCTGGGTCAGCCGATCCCGATGCTGATCCCGGAAGTCATCGGCTTCCGCGTCACCGGCGCCATGCCGGAAGGCGCGACGGCCACCGACCTGGTGCTCACCGTCACCCAGATGCTGCGCAAGAAGGGCGTGGTGGGCAAGTTCGTGGAATTCTACGGTCCGGGCCTCGCCGGCCTGACCCTGGAAGACCAGGCCACCATCGCCAACATGGCCCCCGAATACGGCGCCACCTGCGGCTTCTTCCCGGTGACCAAGGCCACCATCGACTACCTCTCGGCCACCGGCCGCGACGCCCACCGCGTCGCCCTGGTGGAAGCCTACGCCAAGGCCCAAGGCCTGTGGTTCGAGCCCGGCGACGCCGACCCGGTGTTCACTGACAGCCTGGAGCTGGACCTGGGTTCGGTCCTGCCGTCCCTGGCCGGCCCCAAGCGCCCGCAAGACCGCGTCCTGCTCTCCGACGCCGCTGCCGAATTCAGGTCGGCGCTCGGCAAGGAGTTCGGCAAGGCCGACCCGGAAAGCGCCGGTCAGCGCGTGCCGGTGGAAGGCGAGAAGTTCGACGTCGGCAACGGCGACGTGGTCATCGCGGCCATCACCTCCTGCACCAACACCTCCAACCCCTCGGTGCTGATCGCCGCGGGCCTGGTGGCCAAGAAGGCCGTCGAAAAGGGCCTGAAGGTGAAGCCCTGGGTGAAGACCTCCCTGGCCCCCGGTTCCCAGGTGGTCACCGACTACCTGAAGAGCGCGGGCCTGACCAAGAGCCTCGACGCGCTCGGCTTCAACCTGGTGGGCTATGGCTGCACCACCTGCATCGGCAACTCCGGTCCGCTGCCGGAGGCCATCTCCGAGGCGGTTCAGAAGGGCGACCTGGTCGCCTGCTCGGTGCTGTCGGGTAACCGCAACTTCGAAGGCCGGGTGAACCCCGACGTGCGCGCCAACTACCTGGCCTCGCCGCCCCTCGTCGTCGCCTACGCCCTGGCCGGCTCCATGAACATCGACCTGGCCACCGAGCCCCTGGGCGAGGGCAAGGACGGCAAGCCGGTGTTCCTGAAGGACATCTGGCCGACCTCGGAAGAGATCGCCACCCTGCAGCGCAAGCACGTCACCCAGAAGATGTTCGCCACCCGCTATTCGGACGTCTTCAAGGGCGACAAGAACTGGCAAGGCATCAAGGTGGCCGGCGGCCAGACCTACGCCTGGGACATGGGCTCGACCTATGTGCAGAACCCGCCCTACTTCCAGGACATGAAGATGGAGCCGTCGCCGGTGACGGACATCGTCGAGGCCCGGGTTCTCTCGGTGTTCGGCGACTCGATCACCACCGACCACATCTCGCCCGCCGGCTCGATCAAGGCCACCTCGCCGGCCGGGGTCTATCTGCGTGAACGCCAGGTTCCGACCACGGAGTTCAACCAGTACGGCGCCCGCCGCGGCAACCACGAGATCATGATGCGCGGCACCTTCGCCAACATCCGGATCCGCAACAAGATCACCCCGGACATCGAAGGCGGGGTCACCAAGCACTTCCCCTCCGGCGACGTCATGGCGATCTATGACGCCGCCATGCGCTATCAGGGCGAAGGCCGTCCGCTGGTGGTGTTCGCCGGCAAGGAATACGGCACCGGTTCGTCCCGCGACTGGGCGGCCAAGGGCACCAAGCTCCTGGGCGTGCGCGCGGTGATCGCCGAGAGCTTCGAGCGCATCCACCGTTCGAACCTGGTGGGCATGGGCGTCCTGCCGCTGCAGTTCCTGCAGGAGGGCTGGCAGAAGCTGAACCTGACGGGCGAAGAGATCGTCACCATCCGTGGCCTGACCGAACTGTCGCCCCGCCGTCAGCTGACCATCGAGATGTACCGTCCGTCGGACGGCCGCATCGCGCGCTTCCCGGTCCGTTGCCGGATCGATACGCCCACCGAGCTTGAGTATTTCAAGAACGGCGGCGTGCTGAACTACGTGCTGCGCAATCTCGCCAAGACCGCGGCCTAAGGTGTTCCCGACCAGACGGCGGGCCCTGTCCGCCGTCTGGTCACACCTTGTTGAAACCCAACCCCCAACGAAGTCCGGTTAAGTGCGCGCCCATGCGTAATGTCGCGCTATTCAGCCTGCTGGTCTCCGCCCTGCCGCTCTGCGCGCAGGCCAGGTCGCCCGTGGTCGTCGAACTCTACACCGCCCAGGGGTGCGCCTCCTGCGGCGAGGCCAATGCCTATGTCGGCAAGCTGGCCGAAAAGCCCGGCGTGCTCGCCCTGACCTTCTCGGTGGACTACTGGGACTATCTCGGCTGGGAGGACACCTTCGCCAAGCCGGCCTTCGCCGAGCGCCAGAAGGCCTATGTCGCCCGCCTGGACCTGCGCGAACCCTATACGCCGCAGGTCGTCGTCGACGGCCGCGCCCAGGTCGGCGGCCTGCAGGACGACAAGATCGACAAGCTGGTCTCGGATACCGCCAGTTCCCGCCGGCGCGGGCCCGACATGGCCTTCATCGGCCAGCGCAGGGTCGATGTCGGTTCAGGCGCCGTGCCGCGGGGCGGCGCCGAGGTCTGGCTGGTGCGCTATGACCCGCGCGAGCAGGACGTCACCGTCCGCACGGGCGACAACAAGGGCCAGACGGTGCCTCACCGCAATGTCGTGGTGGAGATCAAGCGCCTGGGCGCCTGGCGCGGGAAGCCCACGGCCTACCGGGTGCCGCAGCCCCCGGCCCAGGGGCTGGCTACCGCCGTGATTGTCCAGGGCCCCAAGGGCGGCCGAGTGCTGGCCGCCGCCGTCAAGGACTGACCGCGGCCCGTTTCACGGTCGTGGCGAAGGTCAGGGCGCGGAAGGCGTCAGTCCCCTCGCTTCCCGGCTTGGCCAGGAGAACATCCATCAGGTTGGTGCTGAAGCGGCAGACCGCTTCTTGCTGCACGGGCGTGGTCGCCTTGGCCCCGGAGCCGCCGATCTGGGTGAAGGCGGCCCGTAGCGCATCGGAGGGCAGGGTGTCGTAGACCTGCGAGGCAAGGCTCTGCAGGGCGGACTGGCTCAGGGCCGGCGGCAGGGGCTCGGGCCGGGTGGCGGTCTGGGCGAACAGCTTGGCGGCATAGTCGAACTCCTGCTCGATCAGGGCCTCGGGCAGGATGTCGGCCGGCAGGGTCCTGTCGGAGGACACGCCCAGGATGATCAGGCAGTCGTGGGGGCTACGCTTGAGGGCCGCCAGGGCCTGATCCCGGCCCAGCGTCATGAAGAGCCGGGTATTGGCCACGTCGGCCTTGGGGGTCTCGCGGGCCAGGAGGGCGGAGTAAAGCGGGCGGAGCTCCTGGATCAGATCCCCCATCGGCCGGCTGCTCGCCAGCCCCTCGGCGAGGCGATCCACCATCTCCTTGAACACCTCGGGGAAATAGCGCTCGATGGCCACATAGATCGGGCGAGCCTTCAGGCCGGCTGCGACCGCCGCCCGCTCCTCCGCAGGCGCGGCGGAGAAGGCCGGCGTGCTGATCGCGAGCGCCAGGGCCAGGAGCGCGGCGCGGGCCGCGGCGTGGATTTGCATGGTCTGGAACCCCCCGGTTCGGTGCGAAGACGTCCCACAGCCTAGCCCAGCGGCCTTATGGTCTCCAGACATGACGAAGCCCGCACGGGGGAGGGGGCTCCGTGCGGGCTCGTCTTGGGGCTCGTTCTCTCGGAGAGAGAGAGGGGTGTCGGCTGATCGAAGCCCGCGATCCAGGGGGGCTGGGGGGGCTGTTCAGGATCCGGGACCAGCAAGGTTCCAACCAACCGACAGTGACTTTATCGGGGGCCCATCGGGCGGCGGCTGGGCCGGAATAAGGTCTTTTCACGGCGTGAAATTACGGTTTGTCCAGTTTGGCGGTGACCGTTGCCGGGCCGACACGATTGGCCCCAGCCGCCGATTGTGGAACCGCGCGGATTGGGTCTAACGTCCTGGGGAATGGCCCTGGATCAGCCCACCCCTGCGACGACCGCCAGCGTCTTCTTCGAACGCCGCGAGTTCCAGCGCATCCTCAACCTCTACGGCCGCATGGTTTCCGCCGGCGAGTGGCGCGACTACGCCATCGACGCCCAGGCCGAGGCCTGCTCGTTCTCGGTGTTCCGCAAGGCCACTGAGGCGCCGCTGTACCGCATCGAGAAGCGGCCGGCCCTGGCGGCACGCCAGGGGGCCTGGTCGGTGATCGGTCAGGGTGGGGTGATCCTCAAGCGCGGCCATGACCTGGAGCAGGTGCTGCGGGTCTTCGACAAGGGCCGCTTCAAGGTGGTGGACTGAGGCCCAAGGACCCCCGCTTCCAGCCAAACAAAAACCCCGGCGGTCACCCGCCGGGGTTTCGAGATCGTCGCTGCGTCGGGACCTAGCGGCGGTTGCCGAGCAGGGCGAGCAGGAACTGGAACATGTTGATGAAGTCCAGGTAGAGGCTGAGCGCGCCGAAGTTGGTGGCCACGCTCATGGCCGACTGGTTCCCGCCCAACTCGTAGTAGGTCATCTTCAGGCGCTGGGTGTCGTAGGCCGTGAGGCCGGCGAAGATCAGCAGGCCCACCACGTTGATCAGCAGGCTCATCATCGAGCTCTGCAGGAACATGTTGATCAGCATCGCGCCGATCAGGCCCCAGGCGCCCATGATCAGGAAGCTGCCCAGCCCGTTCAGGTTCTTCTTGGTCGTGTAGCCCGCCAGTGACAGGGCGCCGAAGGCCGTGGCCGTCAGCAGGAAGGTCGTGGCGATGGAGGCGCCCGTATAGCGCAGGACCAGCACGCCCATGGAGGCGCCGATCAGGCTGACGATCGCCCAGTAGGTGATGCCGGCGCTCTTAGGCGTGACGTTCTTGGCGAAGGAGGTGAACAGGATCACGGCCAGGGGGGCGAAGGCCACCACCATGCCCAGGATCGAGTAGCCCACGCGGCCGTTGGAGACCGTGAACATCAGATCGCGGACCGGTGCGAAGGACCCCGTCAGGAAGGCCAGGCCGGCGGACACCACGAGGCCCAAGGCCACCTTGTTGTAGACGCCGAGCATGAAGCTGCGAAGTCCCGCGTCCACCGACATGTCGGCGCGATCCGCGGGGATCGTGCGAGCAGCGCCGCGGTTGAAGTCGCTCATCTGAGCATAGCCCTTTGTTGCAACGCCCCAGATGGGCGCACCTCTGAATATCGTGTTCCGAGGGCACGAACGCAAGCGGGCGCCCGATTACGATTGCGTCAGTCCGTATCGCCCTCCCTCACGACCTGTCCTAGGTTGGCGGGCATGATCCGTCTTTTCGCCGCCGTCGCCGTCCCGTCAGAGCTGGGAGAAGGCCTGCAAGCGCGCCAGAACGGACTGGGCGGGGCCAACTGGCGGCCGGTGGAGGCCTTCCACATCACCCTGAGGTTCTTCGGCGACGTCCGAGAGGATGTGGCCGACGACCTGCACCTGGAGCTTGAGCGGATCTCCGCCGCGCCCATGACCCTGGAACTGGAGGGCGTGGGGTCCTTCGGCGAGGGGCCCGACCTGCACGCCGTCTGGGCCGGGGTGAGGGAGAACGACGCCCTGCGCCGCCTGGCCAAGGCCTGCGAGACCGCCGCCCGGCGTTCAGGCCTCAAGGCTGAGGCCCGCGCCTATCGGCCCCACGTGACCCTGGCCTATCTGAAGCGGCCCGATGTCGCCGAGGTCGCGGCCTGGCTGTCGGCCAACGCCCTTTTGAAATCCCCGCCCTTCGAGGTCAGCAGCTTCGGACTCTATTCGAGCCTGCTGCTCAGCGGCGGGTCCCGCTATCAGCTGGAACAGATATACCGGCTGCGGTGACGCTCAGGCCTTGACCGCGTAGTCCTTGAGGATTCCCAGCGGCACGATGGCCAGGGTTTCCTCGTGGGTCGCCTCCAGCACCAGGTGCGGGGCGGCGCCGGCGTCCAGCGCCTCCTTCCAGCGCGGCGCGCAGAGGCACCAGCGGTCGCCGGGCTTCAGGCCTGGAAAGGCGTAGTCGGGCGCCGGGGTCGAGAGGTCGTTGCCCATGGCCTTGGAGTATTCCAGGAAGTCGGCGGTCATCACCGCGCAGACGGTGTGGATACCTGTGTCGGCCGGTCCGGTCTCGCAGCAGCCGTTGCGGAAGAAGCCGGTGACGGGGTCGAGGGAGCAGGAGATAAGCTCTCCGCCCAGCACGTTTTTTGCATCCTCGTCGTATCGAATGGTCATGGCCCCACCCTAGCTCGTAAGAGGGGGCCCCGCCTAATTGAGAACGGAGCCCGCCCGTGATCGCCGCCCGGCCGCGCCGCAGCGCCCTCTACATGCCCGCCGCCAACGCACGGGCGATCGAAAAGGCCCGCGACCTGACCTGCGACGTGGTGATCCTGGATCTGGAGGACGCCGTCGCGCCCGACGCCAAGGAGATCGCCCGCCAGCAGGCCGTCGAGGCCGTGAAGGCCGGCGGGTTTGGCCGTCGCGAGGTGGTGATCCGGGTCAACGGCCTCGACACCCCCTGGGGCGCCGAAGACCTGGCCGCGGCGGCCGCCGCCTGTCCCGACGCCATCCTGGCCCCCAAGGTCTCCAGCGCCGCGGACGTGGCGGCTTACGATGCGGGGCTGTCGGGTGAGACCCGCCTGTGGGTGATGATCGAGACCTGCGCCTCCCTCTTCGCCCTGGAGTCCATCGCCGCCTGCGGAGGGACCAGCCGCCTCGACGCCCTGGTGATCGGGACCAACGACCTGGCCAAGGAGATGCGTTGTCGGCTCACCGTGGACCGGGCGCCCCTGGTGGGGCCCCTGTCCCTCAGCGTCGCCGCCGCCCGGGCCCACGGCCTGGCCATTCTCGACGGGGTCCATAACGGCATCGCAGATGAAGCCGGCCTGGTCCGGCAGTGCGAGCAGGGGGCGGAGTTCGGGTTCGACGGCAAGACCCTGATCCATCCGGGACAGATCGAGGCCGCCAACGCCGCTTTTTCTCCGGCTCCGGGCGAGGTCCATTGGGCGCGCATAATTGTCGCCGCCTTCGATTCGCCGGAAAACGCAGCTAAGGGCGTGCTTCGAATTGAGGGACGCATGGTGGAGCGGTTGCATCTGGTCGAGGCGCAGCGTCTGATCGCTGTGGCCGACGCAATCGCCGCGGCGTGAGGCAGGATTTGGAAAACCGGGTGTCGAGAGTCTGGCGCGTCGCCGCGGCCTTCACGGCCCTGATCCTGAGCGCGCCCGTGGCCGCCGCGCAGGATCTCGATCCTATCGGCGCCCTGCTGGACCAGGCTCAGCCAGGGTCGGAGACGATCCCGCAATCTCCCACCCCGTCACCGCCTCCGACCGCCGCGCCGGTCCCAAGCGCGCCCGTCACCACCGCACCGCCGGTCGGCGCCTCCCCGCCGCCCGCCGCCTACACGCCCCCGCCGGTCTATAACAGCCCGGCCGCGGTCCAGCCGCAGCTTCCCTATGTGAACACCCCGCCTGTCTACCGGCCGCCAGCCTACACCCCGCCGCCCTACGTCGCGCCCGCGCCGCGCCGGCCGCGCCTCACCGCCCCGGTCCATATCGACGAGATCGGCAAGACGCCGGAGGCGCCGCCGACCGCCGTCGACCTCAGCTATGAAGCGCGCATGCGCTCGTCCTTCAACTCCGCCCAGGGTCTGCAGGGACCGCTGGACGGAGCCTGGACCCTGAGGGCCGGGGGCGCGGAGCTCTATGACCTGCAACTGGTGGACAGCGGTTCCGGAAATCTCGAGGGCGCGTGGCGCGATCCCCGCCGGCGGGGCGCCACGGACGCTTCGGGCTTCATCGACACGATCAGCCGCGTCGGGGGGCAGCTCATCATCCGCCTGACGCCACGGCCCGGCGCCGAGCCCTCGATCCTGATGCTCAACGCCGACAGCAACGGGACCTGGTCAGGCGAACTGACCGAACGCGGCGAGCGCCGGTCGGTGACGATGCGCCGGAACTAGGGGCGCGAGGGCGTGGACAGGGTCACTGGCGGGTTGTTGCCGGGGCTGATGGACAGCACTGAGCGCTCATTCTCGGCCTTGAAATAGACCGCCGCCGCGATGGCGGCGTTGATCTCATCGGTCAGGCTGTTGATCTGCTGAACGGGCTTCGCCCACGCCGTCAGGGCGGGCGGCGCCTCCAAGGCGGCCCCAAGGGCGCCCGGCACCTCCGCATCCGGAACGCGGCCGAGGTTGAAGCTGTAGGTGGAGGTGAACACCGGCAGATTGCGGCCAGTGTATTCCGGGGGCGCGGTCTGCCCCCCCACCAGGCTCGAGGCCAGATTGAAGGGCGCCTTCAGCACAACCGAGAGGGTTTCCTTGGAGGTCGCCCGCATGCTGCGGTCAAGCCGCGCGACCGTGTCGTCGAGGATGGCGGTGTCGGCCGCCAGGCTGCGTGCCGCCTGGTCGCCGCCGAAAGTCCAGATGCTGGCGGCGTTCCCCAGCTTCCTGGCGGCAGCGGTGAGTTGGTCGCACCGCGTGTCTAGATTGGCGTTTGCTCTTTCCGCCGCTTTCCTCGCGTCGCTCCCCAAACTCGGCTTGATCCTGGCAGGATCAAGCTTGGCCAAGGTGGACGGGTCGCAGGCTTCCCGCACCCGCGCACGGAAGTCCGCCGTCTGATTGCCGCCCCCCGTCATCTGAGGCGTTATGGCGCCAAGCGCGGCGTTCAAGGACTCGGCCCGCACGACGGTCATGGTCATGGCGATGGCGGCGACGTTGTAAAGCCGGGCGCGCGGGCCGGGAGAGGCCAGGTCGTCAGCGATCAAGGGCAGCAGACCCACGGCGGTCCAGGCGTTGAGGCTGTCTTTGGCCGCATGGCCGACACCGATGGCGACCACCGTCAGGCCGGCGGCCGAGCCGGTGGTGAAGGCGTCGGTTTCCCATTGGCGCACACCTGCGAGGCGGCGATAGGATCGGGCGGCGGCGCGGGTCGTCCGGGCCACGCAGGAAAAGTCCGGCGCCTCTGGCGACAGGCAGCCGTCGAGCCGCTCCGACAGCAGAGGGATCTGCACGCCGGCTTGATCCTTCTTCTTGCCGAGCGGCCGGTCCATGAGCGTGTCGGCGCCAACCCGCACAAGCTCTCGGCTGGGTGACGGCATCGTCTGCGCCACGGCCGACCCGGCCATCGCCAAGGCTCCGCTCACCACGGTCACCATCGAACGTCGCAACTTCATGCCAGCCCCCCGACCGGTGTTATCCGAATTTGACAATAAGACTCAGCTTCAAGGGGTTTTCAACAAAAATACAACCTCGAAGAGTCAGAGGCCGAGCGCGCGGCGCGCCGTGTCGGTGGCGTAGGCAAGCTCGTCGGCCGCGTAGGTCTCCGCCGGGCTGTGGCCCCACACCGGCCCGGGCCAGGCGGGGTCGTCGCGACGCCGCCCCACCACATGGACGTGAAGCTGCGGCGTCACATTGCCCAAGGCGCCGACGTTCAGCTTTTCCGGCGGGGCGCCCAGAGCCTCACCCAGGACCCGCAGGGCCTGGCCGACCCGGACGATTTCCTCCATCAGGACGGCCCGATCCGCCGCCGGCAGGTCCTCAATCTCCCGCAGGCCCGCTCCCCTGGGGATCAGCACCAGCCACGGATAGCGCGCGTCGTCCTGCAGCCGGACATGGCAGAGCCGAAGGTCGCCCAGGGCGTGGGATGTGGCCAGGAAGGCGGGGTCGAGCTGGAGCATGTCGGAGGATGACCACGCGTCCGCGCCGCCGCAAAGGGCCTAAACTCCGCGTGCGGCATTGCAGCAAGGCGGTGGTTTGAGCTACGGGGACCCCCGACTTGGCGCACCTGCCGTCCCGCAACAGCTATCGGAGCAGCCCCATGACCACCAAGACCCCCATCCGCGTGGCGGTCACCGGCGCGGCCGGCAACATCGGCTACGCCCTCCTCTTCCGCATCGCCTCGGGCGAAATGTTCGGCAAGGACCAGCCGGTGATCCTGCAGCTGCTGGAAATCCCGGTGGAAGGCCCCCAGAAGGCGTTGAAGGGCGTCGCCATGGAGCTCGAGGACTGCGCCTTCCCGCTGCTCCAGGACATGGTCCTGACCGGCGAGGCCGAAGTGGCGTTCAAAGATGTGAATTGGGCCCTGCTGGTGGGCTCCAAGCCCCGCGGTCCCGGCATGGAGCGCGCCGACCTGCTGAAGGACAATGGCAAGATCTTCATCGCCCAGGGCAAGGCCATCGACGCCGTCGCCGCTGACAACGCCCGCGTGGCCGTGGTGGGCAACCCCTGCAACACCAACGTCATGATCGCCGCCAACCAGGCCAAGCGCCTGCCCAAGGATCGCTTCACCGCCATGGTGCGCCTGGACGAGAACCGCGGCCGCGCGCAGCTGGCCAAGAAGGCCGGCGTCTCGATCAACGACGTCAGCGACCTGTTCATCTACGGCAACCACAGCCCGACCATGTTCGCCGACTTCACCCACGCCAAGATCGGCGGCAAGGACGCGGCCTCGGTGATCGGCGACGAGGCTTGGCTGAAGAACGAGTACCTGCCCGCCGTCGGCAAACGCGGCGCGGCCATCATCGAGGCCCGCGGTCTGTCCTCGGCCGCCTCGGCCGCCAACGCCCTGATCGACCACGTGCGCGATCTGAACACCGTCGGCGCGATCCACTCGGTCGCCGTCGACAGCCAGGGCCGCTACGGCTTCGCCGAAGGCGTCTGGGCCGGCATGCCGGTGAAGACCACCGCGCCGGGCGCCTATGAGGTCATCACCTCCTACGAGATGGACGACTTCGCCAAGAGCAAGATCGCGCTGACCAATGACGAACTGGTGGGCGAACGCGAGACCATCAAGGACCTGTTGGTCTAGGAAACCGGCTGGGCGTCCACGCCCGCCACACGCGCCTCTTGGACCCCGCTCGGCGCTGGCCGGGCGGGGTTTTCATTGGCCGCCAGCTCGGAGATGCGTTTCTCGTAGAGGCTGGCGAGGGCCTCGGGGGACGTCCTGGCGGCCGCTTCGCGGGCGGGCAGCCAGCGGGCCTGGCTCCTCGCCAGCACCGGATGATCGGCGCCCGAGCCCAAGGCGGCCTTGTAGGCGCCAGACAGCCGGCGGTCGGCCTCGGCCAGGGCCGGGTCCACGCAGACCATCTGGTCGGCCAGGGTCCGGGCGCTCCGGCAATCGAAGCTGGGGGCCTCCACAAAGACGGCGTCGACGACCTGGCCAGTCTGGGCGACGGGTGGCGGGGCGGAAACGCCGACGTCCATCAGGCTCGCCGCCGGGGCGATCTCCTCGTCGGGCTCGGCCAGCGCGATCTGGACCCGCTGCGCCGCCGGAGCGTCGGCCGCCGCGCGGGGCGTGGCCTGGCGCAGGGCCGAGCCGGCGGCGCGGCGATCCACATCGGCCCGCATCCAGAGGCCCAGTCCCATCCCCATCACGCAGGCGATGCTGACGGCGGCGGAAATGTGGACCGGATTGATCGAAAGGTGGGGGTGGGGGCTCTCGGCCTCGAGGGGCCGGAAGATCATCGGGGTTTCGTGGAATTCCGGCGCGCGGAGGCGCAGGAGGCTGCTGGGGGTGAACATGGTTAACGTCCTGGCGTATTCTGGTCCGCCGCAGACGCCCCGGAGTGGCCCCGATGTGCGCCCGCCCTCTCGAACCGACGCCAATACCCATATTGGGGAGGCGATGAATTGTGGCTGAACGGCGCCATTAATTTCGCGTCTGGATAGAATTATTGATCAACCCTGACGCGACGCCTCAGCGCTCGTAGGCCGCCACCTCATCCAGCTCCTGGATACGCTGGTCATAGAGGTCGGACACTTCCTCTGGCGCGTGGCGCGCGGCGTCCTCGCGGGCGTCCAGCCAGCGCTGCTGCTGGCGGCGCAGGCGGTGCATCGGAACCCCGGAGTCCATCGCGCGGCGCCAGGCGCTGGCCAGCCGCCGGTCCTGAGCGGCCAGGGTCTCGTCGTTGCAGACCAGTTCCTCAGCTGCGCTGGCGCTCTGGGCGCAGTCGAAGCTGGGACCCCGGGCCATGGGCCGGGTCTGACGGGCGGCAGGCTGAATCTCGCTTACGGGCAGAGCGGCGGGCGGTGTGGCGGGCGCGGGGCGAGGCGCCTGAAGGCCGGAGGGCAGCAGCTCCAGCTTGCCGCCAGACACGGCGGGCAGGGGTTCGTCGCGATCGATCTCGATCTGCACCTGCTCCACCGGTTTCATCGACCCGGGCGCGCGGGTGTCCTCGGCCAACTGCGGTCGAGCCAAGAGACCCAGGCCCAGGCCCAGGACGCAGGCGCCTGCGACCCCCGCCAGAATCATCGGCCGGCTGAAAGGCGACTTGGCGGGGGGGCCAACGACAATAGGGGCGTCAGGCGGCGAGCCGCCGCGGGTTTCAGTGGTCATGACGCGCGTCCTTGGTCCAAGCCTCCTGAACCCCCGAGGCGACCCTATCGTTGCGGCGCGCGCCTGAACCGCGCCTGAACCGCCATTGCGAAGCGCGCCCGCGCGACGCTATGTCGGGCGGGCGCAGGAGCCGCCCATGACCGCCATCGGCCCGACCCTCGAGACCGACCGCCTCATCCTGCGCCCGCCCTGCGCGGCCGACTTCGAGCCCTGGTGCGCCTTCATGGCCGATGAGGAGGCCGCCCGGCACATCGGCGGGCTGCAGGCGCCCTCCGTAGTGTGGCGGGCCCTGTGCTCGGTCACCGGCGCCTGGACCATCAGCGGGTTTTCGATGTTCTGCGTCATCGAGAAGGCCACCGGCGACTGGGTCGGCCGGCTAGGTCCCTGGCAGCCCGAGGGCTGGCCCGGGACCGAGGTGGGCTGGGGGATCATCCGCGACCGCTGGGGCAAGGGCTATGCGACGGAGGGGGCTATCGCCGCCACGGACTGGGCCTTTGACAACTTCGGCTGGCATGAGGTGGTGCACACCATCGACCCGGCCAACACCGCCTCGGCCGCGGTGGCCAGGCGCCTGGGGTCGACGATCCTGCGCCAGGCGCAGATGCCCGCGCCCTACGAGGCGCTCGCGGTCGATGTCTGGGGTCAGAGCCGGGAAGACTGGGCCGCCCGTAGAGCGTCGCGCTAAATCCAGCCGGCCTCGCGGATCAGCTTGGCGTAGGTCCGGCTGACCGGGACCTCCGAGCCGTCCTTCAGCGTCAGGGTCGCCCGCCCGTCTCCCCGACGAGCGTCGGCCACGGCGTCCCGCGCGACCCACCAGGAGCGGTGCACCTGGGCGCCCTCGATCCCCGCCAGTTCGGCGACGGCGTCGGCCAACCGCATCAGGATCAGGTCCTGGCCCTTGGAGGTGTGCAGGCGCAGGTAATGGTCCTGGGCCTCCACCGCCCAGATCTCCGCGCCCCGCAGCTTCAGGGGCAGGCGTTCCAGGAACTTCACGGGCGCCGGCGCGACGGTGGGCGCCTGGGCCGCCATGCGCCGATGGGACACGAAGATCGCCAGGCCGCTTATCGCCAGGCACATGACCCAGGTGATCAGCATGTACTGCGGCAGCTCGCGGCTGTGGGCCCGGCCGCTCGACACAAATCCCACCGCGCCCCAGACCAGCAGGCCCATGAGCGGCGTCATCAGGGTGCCGCTGATCGCCGTGTGGACCACCAGGCCGCGGCGGGTGAGGGGAATGAGGCTGGCCAGCCGGAAACTCACCATGCCCAGCAGCGCCCCGGCCAGGCCGAGCGTCACCATGAAGGCCGTGCGCGGCAGGAAGGCCACGTGGCCGCTGTCGAAGGCCTCCACGAAGCTGAGGAACACCCCCACGCTGGCCGAGACCACGAGCGTCCGCCGGATCCCAGCCTGGCTCAGGGGTTCCAGTCGCGAAGCGTGAACGGCGCCGGGCTGCGACTCGCGCAGGCGATCTGTCATTCGACGCAACGTCCTTTGCGCATGGGACGACGAGATCTCCACAAGGCGGCAGCGGGCCACGAGGGCCCTCCAGCGGAGATAGATGATGTCGCGGGTTTCTCAAACGTCGGCGCAGGCGGCCCCCAGCCGGATTGAAGAGATCCGCAGGGTCGTCCTGCCGCTGGCGGCGGTCGGGCTGGCGGTCGCCCTGGTCCCTGTCGCCGGCGGCATTGTCCGCGCCGCCAGCGGCGGCCGGCTCCGCGCCCCGGACTGGGGCCTGCTCGCCGCCCAGCCCCTGGTCATCCAGCTCCATCTGGCGGCCGCGGTGGTCGCCCTGGTGATCGGCGCCATGCTGATGCTGATGCGCAAGGGCGTGACCTTCCACCGCCGGGCCGGCTGGCTGTGGGTGACGGCCATGTCCATCGTGGCCGGATCCTCGATCTTCATCACCGGGGTGAACGGCGACCGCTGGTCGTTCATCCACATGATCACCGGCTGGACCCTGATCGCCCTGCCCCTGGCGGTCATCGCGGCCCGCCGCCATGACGTGAAACAGCACCGCCGCTTCATGATGGGCATGTTCTACGGCGGCCTGATCATCGCCGGCGGCCTGACCTTCATCCCCGGCCGAACCATGTGGAACGTCTTCTTCGCCTGACTCTCCGGCGCCCGGCGGGGGGTGTTCCGCGGCAGGGAACGCACCCGCCGGACAATTGGACGCGAACGTTATTTTTCTGACCGTGGCGCGGTTGCAACGGTCCGGAACGGCGCTTATACCCCGGCTTCTCGCCGCACTGGGCGAGCCCAAACAGCGCGTCTCGCGACCTCATGAATATACACGAGCATCAAGCCAAAGCCGTCCTCTCCGAGTTCGGCGTGGCGGTCCCGCGTGGCTATCCGGCCTTCACCGTCGAGGAGGCCGTCAAGGCGGCCGAAACCCTCGGGGGCCCGGTCTTCGTGGTGAAATCCCAGATCCATGCCGGCGGCCGCGGCAAGGGCGTGTTCGAGGGCCTCGGCCCCGACGCCAAGGGCGGCGTCCGGGTGGTCAAGAGCGTCGATGACGTCCGCTCCAACGCCGCCGAGATGCTTGGTCGGGTGCTGGTGACCCACCAGACCGGCCCCAAGGGCAAGCAGGTCAACCGCCTCTACATCGAGGAAGGCGCGGCGATCGCCAAGGAATTCTACCTGTCCCTGCTGGTGGACCGGGACACGAGCCGGATCTCGGTCGTGGCCTCCACCGAGGGCGGCATGGACATCGAGGAGGTGGCCCACGCCACCCCTGAGAAGATCATCACCTTCTCCATCGACCCGGCCACCGGCGTCTGGAACCACCACGGCCTGAAGCTCTCCAAGGCGCTGGGCCTCAAGGGCGACCTCTCCAAGCAGGCCGGCAAGCTGCTGCGCCAGCTCTATACGGCGTTCCTGGCCAAGGACATGGCCATGCTGGAGATCAACCCGCTGATCGTCACCGCCGACGACCAGTTGCGCGTCCTCGACGCCAAGGTCTCCTTCGACAGCAACGCCCTCTACCGCCACGCCGACATCGTCGCCCTGCGCGACGAGAGCGAGGAGGACCCCAAGGAGATCGAGGCCTCCAAGTTCGACCTCAGCTACATCGCCCTCGACGGCGAGATCGGCTGCATGGTCAACGGCGCCGGCCTGGCCATGGCCACCATGGACATCATCAAGCTCTACGGCGCCGAGCCCGCCAACTTCCTGGACGTCGGCGGCGGCGCCGACGAAGCCAAGGTGACGGCGGCCTTCAAGATCATCATGGCCGACCCCAACGTGAAGGGCATCCTGGTGAACATCTTCGGCGGCATCGCCCGTTGCGACGTCCTGGCCCAGGGCGTGGTGGCGGCGGTCAAGCAGGTGGGCCTGACGGTTCCCCTGGTGGTGCGCCTGGAAGGCACCAACGCCGAGCTCGGCAAGAAGATCATCAATGAGAGCGGCCTGAACGTCATCGCCGCCAACGACCTTTCCGATGGTGCCGAGAAGATCGTCGCCGCCGTGCGTGGAGCCGCCTGATGTCCATCCTCATCGGCAAAGAGACGCGCGTCATCTGCCAGGGCATCACCGGCGCCCAGGGCACCTTCCACTCCGAACAGGCCATCGCCTTCGGCACCAAGATGGTCGGCGGCGTCACTCCCGGTAAGGGTGGCTCCACCCATATCGGCCTGCCGGTCTTCGACACTGTCGATGAGGCCGTCCGCGCCACCGGCGCCGACGCCAGCGTCATCTATGTGCCGCCCGCCTTCGCCGCGGACTCCATCCTGGAAGCCATCGACGCCGAAGTCCCCCTGGTGATCTGCATCACCGAGGGCATCCCGGTGGCCGACATGATCCAGGTGAAGCGCGCCCTGATCGGCTCAAAAACCAGGCTGATCGGCCCCAACTGCCCCGGCGTCCTGACCCCGGAAGCCTGCAAGATCGGCATCATGCCGGCGAATATCTTCAAGAAGGGCTCGGTGGGTGTTGTCTCGCGCTCGGGCACGCTTACCTACGAAGCCGTGTTCCAGACCACCCAGGTGGGCCTGGGCCAATCGACGGCGGTGGGCATTGGCGGCGACCCGGTGAAAGGCACCGAGTTCATCGACATGCTCGACATGTTCCTGAAGGACCCGGAGACCGAGTCGATCATCATGATCGGCGAGATCGGCGGGTCGGCGGAAGAAGACGCGGCTGAGTTCATTAAGAATTCAGCAATCAAGAAGCCTATGGTCGGCTTCATCGCGGGACGCACCGCGCCGCCTGGCCGGCGCATGGGTCACGCGGGCGCGATCATCTCCGGCGGCAAGGGCGGCGCCGAGGACAAGATCGCTGCGATGGAGGCTGCGGGCATCCGCGTGTCACCTTCGCCGGCGAAACTGGGCGAAACCCTTCTTGAGGTGCTCAAGGGCGCCTAAGACCTTTCCAGCCGAAGTGGGGGCCGGTTCGGCGTTAGGAAAGGTCTCACTAAGTGTTTGACCGAACTCCTAGGAGTTCGGTCGGGTGCACAATCAAGCGTAGGGCGGTCCGCGCTCGGCTCCTCTTTTGAAGCTTCGCGGTCCCTCCGGGAAAGCGAACGACATGGCCGACGATGCAGGTCTGATCAACGAGGTGCTCGCCGAGACCTCCTTCCTCTATGGCGGCAACACCGCCTTCGTGGAGGACCTCTACGCGAAATGGGCCGCCGACCCGAACGCGGTCGAGGCTTCGTGGCGCGCCTTCTTCGCCTCGCTACAGGATCGCGCCGACGAGGTTAAGGCCGCCGCCGCCAGGCCCGGCTGGACCCAGAAGACCGCCCCCGCCGCCCGCCCCGACTGGCTCTCGGCCATCGACGGCCTGTGGCCGGCCGTGGAGGCCAAGGTCGGCGCCAAGGTCGCCGAGCGCGCCGCGCCCGCCGCCAATCCCGAATCCGTCCGCGCCGCCACCCTCGATTCCCTGCGCGCCATCATGATGATCCGCGCCTACCGGATGCGCGGCCACCTGCGGGCCAACCTGGACCCCCTGGGCATCGCCATCCCGGAGGGCGACGCCACCGAACTCGACCCCGCGTCCTATGGCTTCACCGAGGCCGACTACGACCGCCCCATCTTCCTGGACTTCGTGCTGGGCCTGGAAACCGGCACCATCCGCGAGATCCTGGAGATCCTGCGCCGCACCTACTGCAACGACATCGGCGTGCAGTACATGCACATCTCCGATCCGCAGCAGAAGGCCTGGCTGCAGGAGCGCATCGAGGGCCGGGATAAGGAAATAAGCTTCACCAAGGAGGGCAAGGTCGCCATCCTGAAGAAGCTCATCGAGGCCGAGGGCTTCGAGAAATTCCTGCACAAGCGCTTCCCCGGCACCAAGCGCTTCGGCCTGGACGGCGGCGAGGCCATGGTTCCGGCCCTGGAGCAGATCATCAAGCGCGGCGGCGCGCTGGGCGTGAAGGACATCGTCATCGGCATGCCCCACCGGGGCCGCCTGAACGTGCTCGCCGCCGTGATGGCCAAGCCCTACCAGGTCATCTTCCACGAGTTCCAGGGCGGCTCCAGCCTGCCCTCGGATGTGGAAGGGTCGGGCGACGTGAAGTACCACATGGGCGCCTCCTCGGACCGCGCCTTCGACGGCAACAATGTCCACCTCTCGCTGACCGCCAACCCCTCCCACCTGGAGATCGTCAACCCGGTGGTGCTGGGCAAGGTGCGCGCCAAGCAGGCCTACACCCTGCGCGACGCGCCGGACTCCGGCCGCAACCACGTCCTGCCTCTGCTGCTGCACGGGGACGCGGCCTTCGCCGGCCAGGGCGTGATCGCTGAATGCTTCACCATCTCGGGCGTGAAGGGCTACCGCACCGGCGGCACCATCCACTTCATCGTCAACAACCAGATCGGCTTCACCACGGCTCCGGCCTTCAGCCGTTCCTCGCCCTATCCGTCGGACGTGGCCCTGATGGTGGAGGCGCCGATCTTCCACGTGAACGGCGACGACCCCGAGGCCGTGACCTATGTCGCCAAGGTGGCTACCGAGTTCCGCCAGCAGTTTGGCAAGGACGTGGTCATCGACATGTTCTGCTATCGCCGGTTCGGTCACAACGAGGGTGACGACCCGACGATGACCTCGCCCTTGATGTACGCCAAGATCAAGGACCACCCCTCGACCCGCGAACTCTATTCCCGCCAGCTGATCGGCGAGGGCGTGATCACCGAGGACGACGTCGCCGCCTGGATGAAGAAATTCGACGACTTCCTCGACCAGGAGATGGAGTCCGGCAAGACCTACAAGGCCAACAAGGCTGACTGGCTGGACGGCAAGTGGGCGGGCCTGGCCCTGCCCGACGGCGACGACCGCCGCGGCGACACCAGCGTCGCCCTGCAGAAGCTGCTGGACCTGGGCGCCCGGGTCACCGCGATCCCGGAGAGCCTCGACGTCCACAAGACGGTCAAGCGCGCCATCGAGAACCGCCGCGCGGCCATCGAAACCGGGGAGGGCCTCGACTGGGCCACCGGCGAACACCTGGCCTTCGCCACCCTGCTGGACGAGGGCTTCCCCGTCCGCCTGGCCGGCCAGGACAGCGTGCGCGGCACCTTCGTGCAGCGCCACTGCGACCTGATCGACCAGACCACCGAGGCCCACTACCAGCCGCTCTCCAACCTGCGCCCCGGCCAGGCCCATTTCGAGGTGCTCGACAGCCCCCTGTCGGAAGAGGCGGTGCTGGGCTTCGAGTACGGCTTCTCGCTCGCCGACCCCAAGACCCTGGTGCTGTGGGAAGGCCAGTTCGGCGACTTCGCCAACGGCGCCCAGGTGGTGATCGACCAGTTCATCTCCTCGGGTGAACGGAAGTGGCTGCGGATGAGCGGCCTGGTCCTGCTCCTGCCCCACGGCTACGAGGGCCAGGGCCCGGAGCACTCCTCCGCCCGCCTGGAGCGCTTCCTGCAGCTCTGCGCCGAGGACAACCTCCAGGTCGTCAACTGCTCGACGCCGGCCAACTACTTCCACGTCCTGCGCCGCCAGATGCGCCGCGAGTTCCGCAAGCCCCTGGTGGTGATGACGCCCAAGTCGCTGCTGCGGCACAAGAAGGCGACGTCGCGGCTCGTGGACCTGGCGGAGGGCTCGTCCTTCCACCGCGTGCTGCACGACGACGCCGAGCGCGGCGTCAACACCGCCACCAAGCTCGTGGAGCCCGACAAGATCCGCCGCGTCGTGCTGTGTTCGGGCAAGGTCTATTACGACCTGCTGGACGCCCGCGAGGAGAAGGGCGTCGACGACGTCTATCTCATGCGCCTGGAGCAGTTCTATCCGTGGCCGGTGAAGTCGCTGTCCACCGAGCTGTCGCGCTTCCCCAACGCCGAACTGGTCTGGTGTCAGGAAGAGCCGAAGAACATGGGCGGCTGGACCTTCGTGGACCCGTGGCTGGAGCTCACCCTTGAACGCCTGAAGATCAAGGCCAAGCGCGCCCGCTATGTCGGCCGCCCCGCCTCGGCCTCCACCGCCGCCGGCCAGATGAGCCGGCACATGAAGGAGCTTCAGACGTTCCTTGCTGAAGCCTTCGCCTAAACCGACCGCCCGAAAGAACAGGAAGAACCTCTCCAATGGCCGACATCATGACGCCCACGCTCGGCGAATCCGTCACCGAGGCGACTGTGGCGCGCTGGGCCAAGAAGCCCGGGGACGCGGTCCGCAAGGATGAGATCCTCGTCGAACTGGAGACCGACAAGGTCAGCCTGGAAGTCGCCGCCCCGGCTGACGGGGTGCTGACCTCCATCAGCGCCGAGGAAGGCGCCACGGTCGAGCCCGGCGCGGTCCTGGGCCACGTGACCGAGGGCGCTGTCGCCGCCGCCGCGCCGAAGCCCGCGGCCCCGAAGGCCGAAGCCCCCAAGGCGGCCGAGCCGGCTCCCGCTCCCGCGCCTGCGCCTGTTGCGGCTCCCGCGCCCAAGCCCGCGGCCGCCGCGGCGCCCCTCGCCCCCTCGGCCCAGCGCATCGTGGCTGAGAACAACCTCGACGGCGGCGCGATATCCGGGACCGGCAAGGACGGCCGGGTGACCAAGGGTGACGCCCTCGCGGCCCTCGAGGCGCGCGCCAATGCGCCCGCCGCCGCCGCCGCCGCCGCCCCTGCCGCTTCGGCTCCGCGCGAGATCCATGCGCGCGAGGAACGGGTCCGAATGACCCGCCTGCGCCAGACCATCGCGCGCCGCCTGAAGGAGGCCCAGAACGCTGCGGCCATGCTGACGACCTTCAACGAGGTCGACATGACCAACGTCATGGCCCTGCGCACCAAGTACAAGGACGTCTTCGAGAAGACCCACGGCGTGAAGCTGGGCTTCATGAGCTTCTTCGTGGCCGCCGTGGTCCACGGCCTGAAGCAGGTCCCGGAGGTCAACGCCGAGATCGAAGGCCAGGACATCATCTACAAGAACCACTACGACATCGGCGTCGCCGTCGGCACCGACCGAGGCCTGGTGGTTCCCGTGGTCCGTGACGCCGACGCACTCAACCTGGCCGGCGTCGAGAAGGCCATCGGAGCCCTGGGCAAGAAGGCTCGGGACGGGGCGCTCGCCATGGAAGACCTGCAGGGCGGCACCTTCACCATCTCCAATGGCGGAGTCTACGGCTCGCTGATGTCGACGCCGATCCTCAACGCGCCGCAGTCGGGCATCCTCGGCATGCACAAGATCCAGGAGCGTCCCATGGCCATCGGCGGCCAGGTGGTGATCCGGCCGATGATGTACCTGGCGCTCAGCTACGACCACCGCGTGGTGGACGGCCAGGGCGCGGTGACCTTCCTGGTCCACGTCAAGGACGCCATCGAGAACCCGGAGCGCCTGCTGCTGGATATCTAGAAGGCGTTCGCCTTCCCATATCCTCCCCAGCACCTCTCAATTCGGAAGACCAAGGCTCATGGCCCAATACGACGTCGTCATCATCGGGGGCGGTCCCGCCGGCTACAACGGCGCCATCCGGGCCGGCCAGCTTGGCCTCTCGGTGGCCGTGGTCGAGAAGCGCGAGACCCTGGGGGGCACCTGCCTGAACGTCGGCTGCATGCCGTCCAAGGCCCTGCTGCACGCCTCGGAGATGTTCGAGCTGGCGAACAAGGACTTCGCCACCCTCGGCATCGAGGTGACGCCGACCCTCAACCTGCCCCAGATGATGAAGCAGAAGGCCGACAGCGTCTTGGCCCTGACCAAGGGCATCGAGTTCCTGTTCAAGAAGAACAAGGTCGACTGGATCAAGGGCATGGGCAAGATCGCCGGGCCCGGCAAGGTCGAGGTCACCGGCCCCGACGGCTCGGTCACGGTGCTGGAGACCAAGAACATCGTGATCGCCACGGGCTCTGAGCCCTCGGGCCTGCCCGGCGTGGTGGTGGACAACAAGCGCATCGTCGATTCCACCGGCGCGCTCACCCTGCCGGAAG
Organism: Phenylobacterium ferrooxidans; assembly: GCF_042714595.1. NCBI lineage: Bacteria > Pseudomonadati > Pseudomonadota > Alphaproteobacteria > Caulobacterales > Caulobacteraceae > Phenylobacterium > Phenylobacterium ferrooxidans. The sequence continues at coordinate 48,510 of NZ_JAOTJD010000006.1, forward strand.
TTCCGGGGAGCCTGATCGTCATCGGAGCCGGCATCATCGGCCTGGAGCTGGGCTCGGTCTGGCGCCGCCTGGGCGCAGAGGTCACCGTCGTGGAGTTCCTCGACCGCATCACGCCGGGCATGGACGCCGAGACCGCCAAGACCTTCCAGCGGTCCCTCACCAAGCAGGGCATGGCCTTCAAGCTGGGGTCCAAGGTCACCGGCGCCAAGTCGTCGAAGACCGGAGTCACCCTCACCGTCGAGCCGGTGGCCGGTGGCGAGATCGAGACGCTGACCGCCGACTATGTGCTGCTGGCCATCGGCCGCAGGCCCTATACTGCGGGCCTGGGCCTGGAGAGCGTGGGCGTGGTCCCCGACAAGCGCGGCTTCATCGAGACCGACCACTTCAAGACCTCGGCGCCCGGCGTCTGGGCCATCGGCGACGCCATCCACGGACCCATGCTGGCCCACAAGGCCGAGGAGGACTCCGTCGCGGTGATCGAGATCATCGCCGGCAAGTACGGCCACGTGGACTACAATCTGGTCCCCAGCGTGGTCTACACCTACCCGGAGGTCGCCTGGGTCGGGAAGACCGAGGAGCAGCTGAAGGAGGCGGGCGTGGCCTACAAGGCCGGCAAGTTCCCCTTCACCGCCAACAGCCGCGCCAAGATCAACCACGAGACCGACGGCTTCGCCAAGGTCCTGGCCGACGCCAAGACCGACGAGATCCTCGGCGTCCACATCATCGGCCCCCAGGCGGGCGAGATGATCGGCGAGTACTGCGTGGCCATGGCCTTCCGCGCCGCCAGCGAGGACATCGCCCGCACCTGCCACCCCCATCCCACCCGCTCCGAGGCCGGCCGCCAGGCCGCCATGGGGGTCGAGGGCTGGATCATGCAAGCCTGATGGAGGTTCGCCGGGTCCGCCCGGAGGAGCTGCCCATCGCCGGCGCCATCTATCAGAAGGTGCTGCGCGAGACCTTCACCTGGCTTCCGGCCTGGCGCCACAACGCCCAGGACTTCCTTCGCGACGCCCGAGAGGAGGAGGTCTATGTGGCCGTCCTCGAGCGCCGCATCGCCGGCGTCGCGGCCCTCTATCGCCGCGACTCGTTCCTGCACTCCCTCTATGTCGATTTCCGCGGCCACAGTGTCGGCAAGGCCCTGCTGGATCATGTCGCGGCCTCCGCGCCCAACCCGCTGTCGCTGAAGTGCCAGACCGCCAATATCCGGGCGCGGGCCTTCTACACCCGTGAGGGCTTCGCTGAGGTCGCGCAGGGCGATGACGGCGTCCCTTGGGTGCGCATGGAGAGACCTTCAACCGCCTGGACCTGAGCCCTTGCGGCGCGCCTGAAAACCCGGTCCCCTGGGTGCAAAGCGTTGGGGAAGGAAACCGATGGAACTCTTGCTGATCCGCCATGGCCTGCCGGTGCGCAGCCACGAGAGCGCCGATCCGCCCCTGCACGACGAGGGTCACGACCAGTCCCGCAGGGTCGCCGAGTGGCTGGCCGGCGAGACCTTCGACGCGGTCTATTCCAGCCCCATGCTGCGCGCCATCGAGACCGCCGGTCCCCTGCTCGCCCACAGCGGCCACGACCTTCGCCACCATGACGGGATCGCCGAGTTCGACCGTGACTCAGGCGCCTATGTCCCCATGGAGGAGCTGAAGCGCGAGGACTACGCCGCCTGGAAGGCCATGGCCGACGGCGACCACGGCGTCGACATCGGCGTCTTCCAGCAGGCGGTCGTCGAGGCCCTGGAGGAGATCATCGAGAGCCATCCCGGCCAGCGGGTGGCGGTGTTCTGCCACGGCGGAGTGATCAATGTCTGGACCGCCCACGTGCTGGGCATGGCCCCGCGCCTGTTCTTCGAGCCCCGCTACACTAGCATCCACCGCTACATGTGCGCCCGCAGCGGCCAGCGGGCGATCCTCAGCCTGAATGAGACCGCGCACCTGCGGGGCTAACCAATCCCGTCATCCCGGACGCCGATAGGCGATCCGGGACCCAGGGGCCCAGCACACCGCCCCTGGGTCCCGGGTCTTCGCTGCGCTCGCCCGGGATGACGTGGGTTACGCGTGCGGATGGGCCGAGTTGTAGGCGCTGAGCAGGGCCGCGGCATCCACGTCGGTATAGCGCTGGGTCGTGGACAGGGAGGCGTGTCCCAGCAGTTCCTGGATGGAGCGCAGATCCGCGCCGGCCCCCAGCAGGTGGGTGGCGAAGGAGTGGCGCAGGGCATGCGGCGTGGCGCTGGCGGGCAGGCCCAGGCGACCCCGCAACAGCTGCACCGTGGCCTGGACATGGCGCGGGCTGAGCGCCCCGCCCCGCTTGGCGCGGAACAGCGGCTCGCCCGGCGACAGCACGAAGGGAACCGTCGCCAGATAGGCGTCCACCGCCTCGCGAACGGCGGGCAGCACCGGCACGATCCGGGTCTTCGACCCCTTGCCGACGATCCGTAGCGACTCCGCCAGGGGCGCGTCCGAACGCTTCAGCGACAGGCCCTCGGAAATCCGCAGGCCGCAACCATACAGCAGGGTCAGCACCGCCTCGTCGCGGGCGACCTCCCAGTCTTCTCGGTCGGGATCCATCGCGGGCTCGGCGATCATTCCGCGCGCCTGGTCCTCGGTGACCGGACGCGGCGCCGACGGCTTCACCCGGGGCCCCCGCACCAGGGCCAGGTGGGGGTTGGGGGTGTCGTGGCGGCGGTCGAGATAGCGGTGAAAGGTGCGGATCGCTGACAGGGACTGGGACAGCGACCGGGGCGACAGGGGATGGTCGCCGGACCGCAGGTGCGCCAGCCAGGCGCGGATCTCGCCGGCGGTCAGCTCACCGCAGGCCTTCAGCGTCAGGGTCTCGCCCCGATGCCCTTCCTGGAAGGTGATGTAGCGGCCGGCGGCGAAGCCATAGGCCTCAACGGTGCGTGGCGAGGCGCGGCGTTCCTGGGCCAGGTGGACCAGCCACTCCGCCAGCACCTGCCGGGCGGTGGTCACAGGACCGGCCATCGCTCCGCCGTGCGTTCCACCACCCGGGCCAGGAAGGCCACCAGCTCGGCGCCCATGTCCTGCGTGAAGCCGTGCTCATCAGCCGAGCCGAAGGCCAGCAGGCCGGTGCGGGCCGGCTCCCAGATCGCCATGCGCACCATGGCCATGGACTTGATCTGCGGCGCCCGCTCGCCGAACAGGCCGAGCGCGGTCGGTTGGAACCCCATCAGGGCCACGCGCTGGTGGCCGATGACGAGATCGATCTGACCCTCCGCCATCACCCGCCAGCCGGCCGGGGTGCGGTCAGGTCCCTCCAGGGCGACGACGCCGGCCGCCAGGCCGAAGCGCAGCTGGGCCAGCTCATCGACCCGGCGGGCCAGGTCGGCATGGTTGCGGGAGTCCAGAAGGTCGACCACCGCCCCATGGGTCTGGGCCTGGGCCGCGAAATTGGCGCGCGCCGTGGCCTCCAGGTGCTTGCGGGCCTTGGATTCCTTCTTGTGCGCCTCGTGCACGCGGGCGAGCGCCGCAGGGCCGAACTCCACCACATTGGCCGCGTCGGGGCGCAGGCCCAGCTCCGCCATCAAGGCGGTGTCGGACAGCAGGAAGTCGCGATTGTCGGCGAGGAAGCGGCGCACCTCATCGGGGCCCAGCGTCTGATCCTTCAGCCCGACCCCGAGATCCATGCATCCGCCCCTGTGGTTCTACAGAATGGACTGACCCGTTTTGGCCCAGTCGCTCATGAACTGTTCAAGACCCTTCTCGGTTAACGGGTGCTTGAAGAGGTCCAAGAAAACCCCGGGTGGAATCGTCGCGCAGTCGGCGCCGGACAGGGCGGCGGCGGTCACGTGGGCGGGGTTGCGGATCGAGGCGGCCAGGATCTCGGTGTCGAAATCATAGTTGTCGTAGATGGCGCGGATCTCGCGGATCAGGTCCATCCCGTCCATGCCATAGTCGTCCAGCCGGCCGATGAAGGGCGAGATGTAGGTGGCGCCGGCCTTGGCGGCCAGCATGGCCTGGGCCGCCGAGAAGCACAGGGTGACGTTGGTGGCGATGCCCTGCACGGCGAACTCGGCCGTGGCGATCAGGCCCTCGCGGGTCAGGGGCAGCTTGACCACCACATTGGTGGCGATGGCGGCCAGCTTGGCGCCCTCCTTCAGCATGCCTTCCACGTCGGTGGCGGCCACCTCGGCGCTCACGGGGCCCTCGACGAGATCGCAAATCTCGGCGATGACCTCCAGCATGGGCCGGCCGGACTTGGCGATGAGGGTGGGATTGGTGGTGACGCCGTCCACTAGGCCCGTGGCGGCCAGGTCCTTCAGGACGGCGGTGTCCGTGGTGTCGAGAAAGAGCTGCATGACGGGCCTCTGCGCGGAAATGAACGGGGCTTCCTTAGCCTTTGCGCCCCGGCGCGGCCAGCCTCTGTGCGGGGCGTGATGCGCCACGAGCAGGCCCTTTCCAGTCCTTCTCCCCTTGCGGGAGAAGGTGGCCCTGCGGAGCAGGGTCGGATGAGGGGTCGCGCCAGGCTCACGTCATATCCGCTTATCCCGGCGAAGGCCGGGACCCAGATTCATCCTGAGCGGTCGAAGGTGATCCAGAACGGCGCTGGGGTTTCCCATGAGAACGAAGTGGGTTTCACCTGGGTCCCGGCCTTCGCCGGGATGAGCGGCGTTTTGCCGATCGCGGAGCGTGACCCCTCATCCGACCGGTCTCCGACCGGCCACCTTCTCCCGCAAGGGGAGAAGGGATTCAGCTCATGACCCGCCGCATCGCGTCCGTTCTGCTGCCCATGCCCCTGCCCGAAGCCTTCGACTATGAGGAACCCGAGGGCATGGACCTGCAGGTCGGCGACCAGGTGGCCGCGCCCCTGGGCCCCCGCCTGCTGCGGGGCGTGGTCACCGCCCTGCGCGACGGGACCGGCGGCAATCGCCCCCTGAAGGTCATCGAGGGCAAGCTGGACGATCCGCCCCTGCCGCAACGGGCCATCGACTTCATCCAGTGGGCCGCGCGCTATTCGGTGGATTCACCGGGCTCACCCCTGGCCATCACCCTGCGCGGCGCCCGGGCTCAAAAGGCCCGCCCCGAAAAGCTCGTCGAGGCCACGGGCGTGCAGCCCGCCCGCCCCACCGCTGCTCGCACAAAGGTCCTGGAGACGGCTGCGACCCAGCGCCTCTCCCCGCCCGACCTCGCCCGCGCCGCCGGGGTCTCCTCGGGCGTCATCAAGGGCCTGGTGGATGAGGGCGTGCTGGCTGTTCGCCTCGTGGAGGCGCCCGTGGCCTTCGCGCCCCCCGACCTGTCGCGGGCCGGCCACCCGCTCAATCCCAGCCAGGATGCCGCCGCCAAGGCCCTGATCTCCATGCTGGGGGAGGGCGGCTTCAACGTCGCCCTGCTGGACGGGGTCACCGGCTCGGGCAAGACCGAGGTCTATCTGGAGGCCGTCGCCGCCGCCCTGGCCGCCGACCCGGACGCCCAGGTGCTGATCCTGTTGCCGGAGATCGCGCTCACCCAGGCGGTCATCGCCCGGGTCGCCGCCCGCTTCGGCGCCGCGCCGGCCGAATGGCACTCCGACATCACCCCGCCCGCCCGGCGGCGGGTCTGGGAGGCGGTGGCCACCAGCCAGTGCCGCATCGTCATCGGCGCCCGCTCGGCCCTGTTCCTGCCCTTCGCCAAGCTGGCCCTCATCGTCGTCGATGAAGAGCATGACGCCTCCTACAAGCAGGAGGAGGGCTTCATCTACCAGGCCCGCGACCTGGCCGTGGCGCGCGGCAAGATCGAGGACGCCGCCGTCGTCCTGGCCTCGGCCACGCCCTCCCTGGAATCCCTGCGCAACGCCGAGACCGGCCGCTATCGCTGGCTGCGCCTGACCTCTCGCCACGGGGTCGCGGTGCTGCCCGATATCACCCTGGTGGACATGCGCGAGACCCCGCCCGACGCTGGCCGCTGGCTGTCGCCGCCCCTGGTCAAGGCCATGGGCGAGACCTGGGCGCGGGGCGAGCAGACCCTGCTGTTCCTCAACCGCCGGGGCTACGCCCCCCTGGTGCTCTGCAAGGCCTGCGGCGAGCGGATGACCTCGCCCGACACCGACAGCTGGCTGGTGGAGCACCGCTATTCCGGGCGCCTGGTCTGCCACCTCACCGGCTTCTCCATGCCCAAGCCCCTGGCCTGCCCCCACTGCGGCGCCAAGGACAGCCTGACCTCCATCGGCCCCGGCGTGGAGCGGGTGGAGGAGGAGGCGCGCGGCCTGTTCCCCGACGCCCGTATCGCCATCTTCTCCTCTGATACGGTCTGGGACGCCCGCGAAGCCAAGCGCCTGATCCAGGCCATGGAGGAGGGGCAGATCGATATTCTCGTCGCCACCCAGGCCGCCGCCAAGGGCCACAACTTCCCGGGCCTGACCCTGGTGGGGGTGGTGGACGCCGACCTCGGCCTGCGCGGCGGGGATCTGCGCGCCGCCGAGCGCACCTACCAGCTGCTGGCCCAGGCCACCGGCCGCGCCGGACGCAAGGACCGTCCCGGCCGCGCCATGCTGCAGACCTACGCCCCCGAGCACCCGGTCATGCAGGCCCTGAAGGCCCAGGACCGCGACGCCTTCACCACCGCCGAGCTGGAGGAACGCGAGATCGCCGGCCTGCCGCCCTATGGCCGGCTGGCCGCCCTCATCGTCTCAGGGCCGGACGCCGTCCAGCTCGAGGCCTTCGTGGAAAAGATGGCCCAGACCGCCCCCAACGCCGAGGGGGTCGCCGTCTACGGCCCCGCCGACGCGCCGCTCGGCCTGATCCGCGGCCGCCGCCGCAAGCGCTTCCTCATCCGCGCCGACCGCACGGTGGATCTCTCCGCCTACCTCGCCGCCTGGCGCGCGCGGTTCCGCCCGCCCGGCATGATCCGCGTGGCCATCGATGTGGACCCGTACAGCTTCCTCTAGCTTGCAGCTTCCCCCACTTGTGGGGGAAGGAGGCGGGCCCAGCCCCTAAACTTCCCCCGCCTCCGCCGCCACATCCCCGCCAGGCTCCGCCGCCTTGGCCGCCGCCATGGGGCGCTCCCGCAGGGTCGCCACCGGGATGAACAGCATCAGGATGAAGCCCGCGATCAGCGAGCACAGGGCGAAGATCATCCCGTGGACGATGGCCACCGAGAAGCTGGTGCGGATGGTCCGCTCCATCGCCACCTGCTTGGGATCGGCGGCCCGGGCGGCGGCCTGTTCGGGGTGCAGGTTGCGCTCCATGGCCATGGCCTGCAGGTCCGACAGGTCCAGATGGCGCACCACGGCTCCAGGCTCGGCCGGCGTGCGCTTGGCCAGTTCGCTGGCCAGGCCCGAGGTCAGCAGGGCGCCGAACAGGGCCACCCCCATGGTGGAGCCGATCTGACGCACGAACTGGCCTGAACTGGTGGCTACCCCGATCTGGTGGAAGGGCACGGCGTTCTGCACCGCCAGGCCAAACAGGCTCTGCCCCGGACCCAGGCCGATGCCGACGATCAGCAGCCGCCAGGCCAGGTCCAGGGTCGTGGTGTCGGGCCCGATGAAGCACATCAGGAAGACGCCGAAGATCAGCACCACCCCGCCGCCGATCATGAAGGGCTTGTACTGGCCAGTCTTGGTGACCAGCTGGCCATTGATCGTCGAGCTGGCGATCATGCCCCCCATCAGGGCCAGCATGGTCAGGCCGCTGGTGGTGGCCGGGATGCCCTGGCCCACCTGCATGTAGAGCGGCAGGAAGCTGGTGACCCCCATGAAGGCCATGGAATAGACGAAGGCCGCGCCGTTGGCGGTGGTGAAGGTGGTGTTCTTGAACAGCTCCAGCGGGATGATCGGGTCGCGCACCCGCTTCTCCACGAACACAAAGCCGGTCAGCACCGCCATGGCGAAGACCAGCATGCCGAGGATCAGCGGCGAGGCCCAGGCATACTCCCGCCCGCCCCAGGTGATGGCCAGCAGCAGGGGCACGAAGCCCGCGATGATCAGGCCCGCGCCGGCCCAGTCGATGCGCCCCACCCCGCGGATCGGCAGGGTCGGCATCTTGATGAGGATCATCGCCACGGCGGCCAGGGCGAAGGGTATGTTGCAGTAGAAGACCCAGCGCCAGCCGGCGATGACGTGGCCAAACAGGGTCACCGTGCCGTGGTCGGTGAAGAAGCCGCCGACCACCGGGCCGAACACGCTGGCGATCCCGAACACCGACCCGAACAGGCCGGAGAACTTCGCCCGCTCGCGGGGGGCGAACAGGTCGGCGATGATGGCGAAGGCGGTGGTGAACAGCGCCCCGCCCCCCACGCCCTGGACGGCGCGGAAGATGATCAGCTGGGTCATGCCGCCGCCCAGCAGGGGCAGGTCGCCGAACTCGCCTGCCAGGCCCGCCAGCCAGGACCCGGCCAGGAAGATGCCGATGCCGGCCAGCAGGATGGGCTTGCGGCCATAGAGGTCCCCCAGCTTGCCCCAGATCGGCACCATGACCGTGGAGGCCAGAAGATAGGCGGTGGTGGCCCAGGCATAGAGGTGCAGGCCCGAGAGCTCGGCGATGATGCGGGGCATGGCCGTGCCGACGATCGTCTGGCTCATGGCCGACAGCAGGAACACGATCATCACCGAGATGAGCGTCAGCCGGCGCTCGTCGTCGCTATAGACGTGAGGTTCGTTCAAGGCCGTTTCCCGGCGGCGAAAGGGCCGCCCCTAATGATCTATTTTTATTATCGCAACGTCCGGGGGCGGACGGAAATGCGGCCGCCCCCTTGTCTGGACCTTACGGAACGCTCTGGGAATTATCCATCGCAGCCTGGGCCTTGCGCTGCTGGGCGCGGCGCGAGGCCATGTTCAGCGCCTCCACCAGGCCCGAGAAGGCCATGGCCGCGTAGATGTAGCCCTTGGGCACGTGCACCCCGAAGCCGTCGGCGATCAGGGTCGCGCCGATCATCAGCAGGAAGCCCAGGGCCAGCATCACGACGGTGGGGTTGTCGTTGATGAACTTGGCCAGGGGCTCGGCGGCCACCAGCATCACCACCACGGCGAACACCACGGCGATCACCATGATCGGCAGGTGATCGGTCATGCCCACCGCCGTCAGGATCGAGTCGATGGAGAAGACCATGTCCAGCAGCAGGATCTGCACGATCGCGGCGCCGAAGTTCATGGTCACGCCCGCCGCCATGACGCCGTCCTTGTCGAGGAGGTTGGGGCTGGGGGTCGGGTCCATGGTGTGGTGGACCTCGGTGGTGGCTTTCCAGACCAGGAACAGGCCCCCGGCGATCAGGATCAGGTCCCGCCAGGAGAAGGCCAGCTCGAACATGGCGTGGCCGTCCTTGCCCACCGGTCCCGTCCAGGGCAGTTCGAACACCGTGGCGGTGAGGCCGACGATGAAGGCGATCGTGGAGAGCAGCGCCAGCCGCATGATCAGGGCCAGGGCGATGCCAAGTCGGCGGGCCTTGGCCTGTTGTTCCAGCGGCAGCTTGTTCGACAGGATGGAGATGAAGACCAGGTTGTCGATGCCGAGAACCACCTCCATGACGACGAGGGTGATCAGGGCGGCCCAGGCGGCCGGATCGGCGGCCAGGGTCATAAGGCTATCCATGGGGGTCCTCGAAAGATGAACGTTCCCCAACTTCTAGCCTATCCGTCGGCCCCGACTACTGCGAATGGTTCGCAAAATCGCGTGGGAAGTCTGAGTCGCCCCCAGCGGTATACCCACGGCGCCGCTTTTCCGGGCGCCGGACGGCCCGTGCGAAGGCGAAATGCCGGCCAATGCCCGAAATGTGACCCGTCACGAGGCGCCGCGTCTCTTCTTGGGGCGACGCGTCGCAACCGGCGTCGAGGTCTTGGGAGACGGCGCGTTCGTCTGTTTCGGATTGTTTCACCCGCCGGGGCCGAAAGCAGTGGTCGAAAAAATTACAGTATCTAAGAGTGTAGGCGGTACGATCCGCCAGCTTAATAACGGAGCGCAAGGCCAAAAATCGGGATTAGTTTCCCTAACTTTAACCTTTTGACTTCTTCGTTGCCTGGTCATTCTTGGCCTTGCGGCGTGTGACAGCCCGGTGAAGCTGTGGAATTCCCTGTGGGAGACTCGGCGACCTTCCGCCGCACACGTGGAAAAGCTCTTTGCTTTCGCGCCGCGGATGAGTATCCCTAATCGCAGTTCGCGTGGGGAGTTCCTCTTAACATGCTGAAACGGACCAGAACCGTCCTGGGTTCCCTGGCCGCCATAGCGGTTTTGACGCTCGCGCCCGTTGGCGCGGTGGCTGACACCTACTGGCAGTGCGTGCCCTTCGCCCGCCTGATCTCCGGCGTCCAGATCTTTGGCGACGCCTGGACCTGGTGGAAGCAGGCCGCCGGCAAGTACGAGACGGGCTTCTCTCCCAAGGCCGGCGCGGTCCTCTGCTTCAAGCCCAACGGCAAGATGCAGCTCGGCCACGTGGCCGTGGTCAGCCAGGTGCTCACCGACCGGGTCATCCAGATCACCCACGCCAACTGGTCGCGCATCGGCGGGACCCGGGGTCAGGTCGAGAAGGACGTCACCGTGATCGACGTCTCGCCGGCCGGCGACTGGTCTCAGGTCAAGGTCTGGTACGATCCCATCCGTGACCTCGGCTCGACCACCTACCCCACCCACGGCTTCATCTATCAGGACACCCACGCCCAGCGCGTGGCCAATTCCGGTCTGAACGCCGCCGGCAACACCGCCGTCGCCATGGCCCAGGGCGCCGCCACCCAGATGGCCCAGGCCGTCCGTCCCGGCGCCGGTCCCTTCTCGATGCTCAGCCAGGCGGCCGACTCCACCGACAAGATCGCCGCCCTGATCATGGCCGCGACCCAAGGCTCGTCCGAAGCCAAATAGGCTGATGCTGAACCTGATCCGCCGCGGCGCTTCGGCCTCCACGTCCGAAACGCCCGGCGAGGACTGGGTCCTTCCCGCCGACGCCATCTGGATCGACCTGCTCAACCCCACGCGTGAGGAGGAGCTGGCGGTCGAGCGCGTGCTTGGCGTCGACCTCCCCACCCGGGAGGAGATGGCTCAGATCGAGCCCTCGTCGCGGCTCTACCAGGAAGACAAGGCCACCTTCCTCACCGCCACCCTGCTGGCCCGCAGCCAGGACGACCACCCGACCTCGGCGCCCGCGACCTTCGTGCTCGCCCGCGGCGTCCTGGTGACCATCCGCTATGAGGACTTCAAGGCCTTCACGGTGTTCACGGTGCGCGCCGCCGAAAGCCCCGACCTCACCAACGGGGCGGAGGTGATGCTGGAGCTGTTGGACGCCATCGTCGAGCGTCTCGCCTACGTGCTCGAGGCCGGCTCCGCGGCGGTGCAGGAAAGCTCCCACGCCATCTTCGACCGTCCCCACGGCGGCGCCTTCGAGCCCTTGCTGACGGGCCTGGCCCGCACCCAGTCTGTGGTGGCCATGGCCCGCACCAGCCTGGTCAGCCTGGGGCGTCTGGCCAGCTTCGCCGGCCTCGCCCCGGAAATCGCCGCCGCCTCGGCCAGCCGGGCCCATCTCACCTCGGTGCAGCACGACATCGGCTCGCTCACCGAGCATGCGGGCTCCCTGGCCTCCCAGATCGCCTTCCTGCTGGATGCGGCGCTCGGCCTGATCAACATCGAGCAGAACGGTATCATCAAGTTCTTCTCCGTGGTCTCCGTGGCCCTGATGCCGCCGACCCTGGTGGCCTCGATCTACGGCATGAACTTCCACCACATGCCCGAGCTGTCCTGGCGTTTCGGCTACCCGATGGCGCTGGTGCTGATGGTGATCGCCGGCGTCGGCCCCTTCCTGTGGTTCAAGAAAAAGCGCTGGCTTTGACGCAATCCCGCCGGGGCGCGCCCCTGTGGCGCATTGACGCAACGGTTCCTTAAACGCGAAGGGGGAAGATTGCGGAGTCAGGAATTTCCGCATCCCCATGCCGCCCGCCGTCCTCGTCCTCAGACCGCTCGACATCGATGGCCTGCGCCTGGCGCTGGACAAGCACCGGCGATTTCTCGAGGGCCGCAGCGGCGGCCGCCGCGCCAACCTCGCCTATGTCGACCTCACCAACCGCCAGCTCGACGGGATGGACCTGCGCGACGCCGACCTGACCGGGGCCCGGCTCAACGGCGCCTCCCTGGTGGGGACCAGGCTGGCGGGCGCGGTGCTGTTCGGGGCCGACCTGCGCGACACCGACCTGCGGCGGGCCGACCTCTCCAAGGCCGACCTGCGCGGCGCCTGCCTGCGCGGCGCCAATCTGGCCCACGCCGACCTCTCGGGCTGTGACCTGCGCGAGGGCCGCATCGCCCTGCAGGACAGGGCCGAGGGCTTCCGTATCCTGCAGCACGAGGAGCGGCCGGGCGAACTGAGCTTCGCGGTGCTGTCGGGCGCCAACCTGGCCGGCGCTCACATGCACGGCCTCTCGGCTATGGCCGCCGACTTCACCGACGCCGACCTCTCGGGCGCCACGCTGGGCGGCGCCAAGCTGATCAAGGCGGTGATGGACGGCGCCAACCTCACCGGCGCCGACCTTGCGGGCGCCGATCTGTCGGGCGCCTCGCTCAAGCGGGCGATCATGGTCCGCTGCGACATCGGCTTCGCCAACATCGACAACGCCGACCTCACCGGGGTGCTGAAGGCGCCGGCCGTGGCGGTCTATATCGATGACAAGCCCCTGGACGCGGTCCTGGCCGCCCACGAGGCCTTCTGTGACTCCGCCGGAGAGAGCGGCAAGACCGTCCGCCTGCCCGACATCGACTTCCGCTCCGTGCCGGGAGGGCTGAAGGGGCGCAGGCTCAGCGGGCTCTCGGCTCCGAACTCGATCTTCTTCGGCATGGACCTGCAGGGGGTCCAGCTCCAGGGCGCCGACCTCTCGGGCTGCGACCTGCGCGGGGTCAACCTCAGCATGGCAGATCTGCGCGGCGCCCGGCTCACCGACGCCCTGCTGACGCGGGCCAACCTGCGCGGGGCCAAGCTGGGACCGCTCTCCATCGACGACGGCCGCATGGTGCGCACCGACCTGTCGCGCGCCATCCTGCGCGGCGCCGACTTCACCGGCGCCTCGGCCCCCCGCGCCCGCTTCCTGGAGGCCGACCTGGCCGGCGCCAAGTTCGAGGGCTGCAACCTCCGGGGCGCGGAGCTGGAGGCCTAAGAAACCCCGCTCATCCCGGCGAAGGCCGGGACCCAGATTCATCCTGAGCAGCTCGAGCTCGCCCACAGCCGCGTCCCGGCTCCCGTCAGGTCGGAGTGGGTTTCACCTGGGTCCCGGCCTTCGCCGGGATGAGCGGAGTTGTGTTCTACATCCCGTGCTTCAGCGGCTGCAGGTCCTGGAACACAGCGTCGCGCTTCTCGGCCTTGGCGGTGAAGGCCTCGCCCATGTGGGCGCCGGAGAACATGCCGGTCTGCCAGACGGCGATATAGTCCAGGCCGTCCTTGATGGTGTGGTCGCGGGCATAGTTGATCATCACCTTGGAGCCCGTCACCGCCAGGGGCGCCTTGGAGGCGATCTCGCGGGCCGTCACCAGGGCGTGGTCGACGCAGGCCCCGTGGGTCGGGAACACCTCGTTGACCCAGCCGATCTCCTTGGCCTTCTGGGCGGGCATGCGGCGGCCGGTATAGGCCATCTCGCGGACCCAGCCCTCGGGGATCAGCTTGCAGAGCCTGGGGAAGGTGCCGACATCGGCGGTCATGCCGATATTGATCTCCTGGATGCAGAAGAAGGCGTCCTCGGTGGCGTAGCGGATGTCGCAGGCGCTGGTCATGTCGACCGCCCCCCCGATGCAGCCGCCCTGGATGGCCACGATCACCGGGATCCGCGCGTCGTCCAGGCAGCCGAAGCAGTCCTGCAGCCAGAGGATATGATGCCGCTGCTGCTCGGCGTTGATGTGGCGGTCGGCGACCTGGTTGGCCGAGGTCGAGCCCCCGCCGCCGAACACCGCCAGGTCCATGCCCGCCGAGAAGTGCTTGCCCGTGGAGCTGATGACGATGCAGCGGGCCCGCGCGTTATGGTCGATGTCCTTCACGATCACCGGCAGCTCGTTCCAGAACTCCCGGCTCATGGAGTTCATGGCCTCCGGGCGCTTGAGCTGGATATGGGCGACCCCATCCTCGATGGTGACGTTGAAGCAGGCGAACTGGGCGGTGGTGACGTCGGTCATGGTGTTTCCTCTCGTTGGAAACATCATCGGCCCCTGACGCGGTGGAAGGGAAGACGCGAAAAAATTCCGCTCTAAGCGGAGTATTCTCGGAAAACGGGAAAGAGACCTGTGGACGGCGCTTCATGACGCATGAACGAAACAGGAACGTCAGCTTGCTCCGCAAATGTTTTCGGAGGAGTCTGCTCTTGCGTCTTTCGACGGACGAGTGGGGCCGCAGGTTGTGACTGCGGCCCCGTCGTTGCCTCAATGGTCCGAGGTAAAGGTGCTGGCTCCCGATAAGGGCTTTGGGCGGTCGTCGACTTCCCAGAGCCCGAGGGCGATAGCGATGTCAGGCTAGGATCGAGGTGCCTATCTGTCACGACCGAAGTTCGGGAAATGCGAACTTTCGGTGGAGCCTTTTGCCTTACCCGTACCGCATCTTCCCCAACGCGGCGGCCACGTCGGCCAGCAGGTCCCCGCCCTTGCGGCCGGCCTTCCATTTCTCATAGGCCATGACGTTCTCGATGCGGCTGTCGACGAAGGCCATCGCCTGCGCCTTGCCGCCCGACAGCCGCATCGCCAGCCCCGAGATCAGGATGCCCGACAGGATCGCGCGCTTGGAATAGTGGTTCTCGTCGGTGGCCGTGTCGCCCGCCCAGCGCCACAGGCTGTCGGCGCTCTCCCACAGCAGCTTCAGCGCCAGCGGAATCCGGGTCGGCAGGGCCAGATAGCCCGCCCAGCGCCGCACGGCGCCCTCGTCGGCGGCCGCGGCGTCCAGCCGCGCCTCGACGCCGGCCCGGATGCGCTCGCGCATCTTCAGCCCCTTGGGATCGGTCCCCGCCAGGCGCTCCAGCGCCTGCGCGTCGTGCCGCCGCGACAGCAGGGCCGCCAGGTCGGCCGGCCCATGGGGAGCCAGCAGCTCGGTCTCGGCCACGGAGAGGCCGCAGGCCTTGCCCGCCGCCCGGACCATCGGCCAGGTCCACCCCTGCGCCGGGGCAAGCTTGAGTGCCTGATCCAGAATCTGTTGTTCGGTGGCCTCAGCCCAGTCGATTTCGTGCGCCATGCCTTACAATATAGCGCCTAAAGGCTCCTGTCCGCCGTGGACATCGCCCTCTGTGTCTGGTATTTCGCCGCCCTCATCCCGGAGGCTCGTGCCACCGGGGGCAAGGCTATTGTCCGTTCGCCGCCGCCTGACCCCAGGACTGGCCGAGCGGGAACGGGTAACAGGAGAGATAACTCTGGTTCAGATTTTCGTCCGCGACAACAACGTCGATCAGGCTCTCAAGGCGCTGAAGAAGAAGATGCAGCGCGAGGGCTCGTTCCGCGAAATGAAGCGGCACGTGCATTACGAAAAGCCGAGCGAAAAGCGCGCCCGCCAAAAGGCCGAGGCCGTTCGCCGCGCCCGCAAGCTGGCCCGCAAGCGCGCCCAGCGTGAGGGCCTGATCCCGGCCCCGAAGAAGGCTCCCGGCGCTCGGTAGAGCGCAGCGCGATAGCCGAAAGTGGACACCGGTTTCGGCGCCCATCGCGCGACCAAAGGGGAATCCCTTTTCCAAGCTTAAGTATTTGAAAGGCCGTGCGGATCCCCGCGCGGCCTTTTGCTTTTGCCGATTTTTCACGGCGCCGCTGCGATCTTCTGTCCTGTGGCGCCCTGCTTGCTGGTGAAACCGCGTCCGCACACCTATCTTGGGGTCTAGCGGACACTTTCCGGAACGGTCTGAACCAATATGAACCTGCGCAATCTCGCCATCTGGGGCGTCATCGTCGTCGTCCTGATCGGGCTCTACAGCATGATGACCGGCGGCGGCCAGGCGGCCGGCGCGGGGGGTCACATCACCTATAGCCAGCTGCTGGCCAAGGTGTCCTCGGGCGAGGTGAAGAAGGCCACGATCCGTGGCCCCAGCGTCGAGGTGACGGACGCGGCCGGCAAGTCCTTCGCCGCCATGACCCCCAACAACCAGGACGACCTGGTCAAGCGCCTGGAAAGCCAGGGCGCGGACATCGAGGTCAAGCAGATGGGGGGCGGCCTGGTGGGCCTGCTGGTCCAGAGCCTGCCGATCCTGCTGCTGGTGGGCGTCTGGATCTTCTTCATGCGCCAGATGCAGGGCGGGGCCCGCGGGGCCATGGGCTTTGGCAAGTCCAAGGCCAAGATGATGACCGAGAACAAGAACCGCATCACCTTCGATGATGTGGCCGGGGTCGACGAGGCCAAGGAAGAGCTCACCGAGATCGTCGAGTTCCTGAAGGACCCGCAGAAGTATCAGCGCCTGGGCGGCAAGATCCCCAAGGGCGCCCTGATGGTGGGCCCCCCCGGCACCGGCAAGACCCTGCTCGGCCGCGCCGTCGCCGGCGAGGCGGGGGTGCCCTTCTTCTATATTTCCGGTTCCGACTTCGTGGAGATGTTCGTCGGCGTCGGTGCCAGCCGCGTGCGCGACATGTTCGAGCAGGCCAAGAAGAACAGTCCCTGCATCATCTTCATCGACGAAATCGACGCCGTCGGCCGCCACCGTGGCGCGGGCCTCGGCGGCGGCAATGACGAGCGCGAGCAGACCCTCAACCAGCTGCTGGTGGAGATGGACGGCTTCGATCCGTCGGAAGCCATCATCGTCATCGCCTCGACCAACCGTCCCGACGTCCTGGACCCGGCCCTGCTGCGTCCGGGCCGCTTCGACCGCCAGGTGGTGGTCTCCAATCCCGACGTCGGCGGCCGCGAGCGTATCCTGCGCGTCCACATGAAGAACGTGCCGCTCGCCGCCGACGTCGATGTGAAGACCATCGCCCGCGGCACCCCGGGCTTCTCCGGCGCCGACCTGGCCAACCTGGTCAACGAAGCCGCCCTGATGGCCGCGCGCAAGAACCGCCGCATGGTCCTGCAGCGCGACTTCGAGGACGCCAAGGACAAGGTCATGATGGGCGCCGAGCGCAAATCCATGGCCATGACCGAGGAAGAAAAGCGCCTCACCGCCTATCACGAGGGCGGCCACGCCCTGCTGGCCCTCTCGGTGCCGGCCACCGATCCCGTCCACAAGGCCACCATCATCCCGCGTGGCCGCGCGCTCGGCATGGTCATGCAGCTGCCGGAACGCGATCAGCTGTCGATGTCCTATGAGCAGATGACCTCGCGCCTGGTCATCCTGATGGGCGGCCGCATGGCCGAGGAGATCATCTTCGGCAAGGACAAGATCACCTCGGGCGCCTCGTCGGACATCGACCAGGCCACCCGCCTGGCCCGCGCCATGGTCACCAAGTGGGGCTTCTCCGACAAGCTGGGCGTCGTCTCCTACGGCGAGAACCAGGACGAGGTCTTCCTCGGCCACTCGGTGTCGCGCACCCAGAGCGTCTCGGAAAAGACCGCCAACCTCATCGACGAGGAGGTCAAGATCCTGGTCCAGACCGCCTTCGACGAGGCCCGCCGGATCCTGACCGAAAAGCTGGACGACCTGCACACCCTGGCCAAGGCCCTGCTGGAATACGAAACCCTCAGCGGCGACGAGATCATCAACATCCTCAAGGGCGTCTCCCCCAACCGCGACGACAGCGACTCACGGCGCCCGGCCCTCCCGGTCGCCTCGGTCCCCCTCTCCCCCCGCACCGATCCCGAACCGGCCTGAGGCTGACCACCAGCACCAAAGCAAAGGGGAGCCTCACGGCTCCCCTTTGTTGTTTCCGTTTGTCATTTGGGCGGAGGCGGTCGGCCCACCTCCTCTCCCCGTTCAGGGGGAGAGGGTAGGGTGAGGGGGCGCTGTAGCCGGACATTTGGTCTTGGAGCGCGGGACACTTGGTTTCGGAGCGGCTTCGAAAAGAGATCCTAGCCCCGGCCACGCATGACCATCACCGTCCAGGTGACTGCCGCCGCGAGGGCTGCTCCCATGCTTGCCTCAACCACCTGCCATTGGAGCCATAGCTTCAGCACCGTCAGCACTCCGCCCGCCACGCCGGCCGCGGCGGCGAGTTTCTTCCGATGACCCTCCGTGTGGTACCAGAGCAGTCGAGTCCAGATGAAGGCGCGGCGCCGCCAATCGGGACCGGCGGCCAGCTTTTCACCGGCGCGAGTTATCCGTGCGCAGGGTTCGGGAAAAAGCATGAAGAGCGTGTTCGGGTATAGACGCTTTGGAATTTCCTCGGCCGCCGTGGTGAGGTGCCAGTTAGTGAATGCCTGTAGGCACTGGTGTAGCAGTCCATCAAGTGCGCGAAGGCCCTCCTCCGTATGGACTTCGATCGGCACCCCCCTCACCGTCTTGCCTGTCGCAACGATTGCCTCGCGCAGTTCTTTGGGAAACATGCCCTCGGGTCGGTCCTTAAGAACCTCTGCCAGGATGACCAGCGTGTCGGACGCGGTGGATGTGTCTCGCGCGAGCGTCTTGAACAAGCTCACGCCGCCGCCTCACTGAACTGCCGGGCCTGTAGAACGCCCTTCGAAGACGGCCTGAGCAGGGGTTGAACGTCCTTCGAAAGGTCCAGCCAGGTCGCCCATTCCGACCGGTCCAGGATCACCGGCTGGCGGTCGTGGACCTCGGCGGCTTCGGGGCCGGGGGTGGTGGTGAGGATGGTGAAGCTCTCGACCTCACCGTCGGCGCAGTTGGCGCGGTCCCAGAGGCCTGCGAAGCAGAACAGGGGCTCGCCCACCTTGGTGAACTCCCACATTGTCTTGTCGCCCTTCGGCCCCGACCACTCATAGAAGGCGGTGGCGGGAACCAGGCAGCGGCGCTTGGCGTAGGCCTGCTTGAAGCTGGCCAGGTCGGCGACCGTCTCGCACCGGGCGTTGGTGCCGAGCATCTTCTGCTCCTTCACGGTCTTCTTGTGGAACCATGGAACGAGGCCCCAGCGCAGCTGGGCCAGCTGCACGCCCGCGGCTGGGTTCGCGGGGTCGACGGGGCGCAGCACGGGCGCCTTATTGGTGGGGCGGATCTGCGGCTGCTCGGCCAGGTTCGGGACCAGGCCATCGGTCCAAATTACCGGCAGCCCGTTCTCGCTGAACTCCTCGGCCAGCTGGTGGGCCGGGTGTTTGAAGCCGTATCGGTTGCACATGATCGCCTCCCCCCTGAGATCCTATCGCGCAACTCAACCGGTCTAGAATCGGAGCGCTTCATCCCGGATGTCGCTGAGCGTTGTTGTCAGCGTGCTCTCCAGAGCCTTCATCCCACGCGGCGTATAGTCGTATTTGAAGTGGCGTATGTGTCGCAGGTCGAATGGAATGTCATCGACGTTCTGGGTGATCAGCACCACGGGGCGACCTAAGGTGTGAGCGATCCCCATCTCATAGAAAACATTCGGATTCTTATCCGTGCAGTCCGCAATAATGACCTTCGAGTGATAAATGGCGCTCCAGATGTCGTCCATCACTCCGGTGCTGGAGAAGAAGTCGTCTGCGCGTTTGCAGGACAGGCCAAGCGACGCGCAAACGACCTTGATGTGATCCTCATAAACTGGCCGCAGTCCCTCAAGGAACGGCATCATGACGAACACGTCCGCGGACTCTGCCTCTCGGCCGGGGTACGGGAAGATCGGACTTGCAAGGAACGCAGGGGCTCCTGGCCGCAGTCGCGCGAGCACCGTAAAGCTCACGTTGAAAACTTCTTGCAGTACCGAGACCCGGAAGGTCGGTGCCAGAATGAGATTGTCTTCGCCTATCCTGATGAAAAGATTCATCAGGCGGTAGTCGAGGCTCATATCCCATTCGCTCTCCATCACCGCCTTGAACAGGTCCGGCGCATCTGCGCCCCCACCGCGGAGCTTTAGTTCGATCAAGCCGAGGTGGCGTAACGCCGAAACTGCTCCCGCGAAAAGACCTCCATCTGTGACATCTGGGAGTCGCCGACCGTAGGGGGTGGTCTGCTCGATGACGGCACTTAACGCTGCCTCTCCGTTATCGGATTTGCGAAGGCAATCGAGGATCCGGGCTGCAATATGTCGGTTCCGCACGCCCAACCTCCTGCCAAACATACAACGGCTCAAGCTAGGATATTTATGAGAGAAATGTCCAACCGGAGGATGCGGTCTTAGTCCGAAGACCATCCTTAGGATTGGGCTCCATACTGCGTGCCATCTAGCAGCCGTTCCCCACCGGCGCCTTCCGCGCATAGAAGGCCGGGTCGCCCGTGAAGTGGCCCGCGGCCCGGTCCAGGGCCACCTGCACCTCGTCCAGGACCATGTAGTCCCGCCCCCCCGGTTGGCACTTTATCTTCAGCTCCATGAGCTGGTGACGGAATGGCTTGAGGGCCTCGAAGTCCCTCTGCGGGTACATCAGACCGACATAGGTCTTACGCATCGCCGCCCTCGATGTCGGCCGGACGGCCGGGCACCACGACGTCATCGACCACTCGACCGACGATGGGCACATAGCCGCCGGGGAAGCCCCTGGGTGGGTCGGGTAACAGGCGGGCGGGCGGGGGTGGCAGGTTGGCGGGTTCGGTCATGTCACAGTCCGTTCAGGCGCCAACCTGCCGGCATCTAAGACTCGGGCTGAACTGCCACGCAAGCCCCCTCCGGCCCCTCAAACACCGAGAGCACCTCGCAGAGTGCGCCACGCGAGCGCCGCTTCCAGTGGGACCACCCCGTTACCGGCGCCTCGGCGTCGGTCCATCCAACCGGCCACCCCATCGCCATCTCGAAGAACCGCGGGTTGGAGATCAGGCCGGAGGCGAAGGAGGCTTTCCCATGCTTGAAAGCCACCCGGACGGGGGGCGTAGAGCGGGAGGTCAGCATCTCCGCCCGCCATCCGCAGGCCTGAAGGATCATCCACAGCGTCGACCACTGGCGGGCCGCGTTCGAGAGCGAGAACTGGCCCCCGCTCTCCGCCGCGATGTCCGCGGGTCCCTTCAGGCTCACCTCCTGGGCCGCCAGCTCGATGTCGGGGAAGTACCCCGCGTCGCTCGCAGTCGGCGTGGGCCATAATGAACAGCCGTCGCCGAACACTAGGCGCGCCCGCTTCAGCCGCTGTGAACAGGCCCGCTGCGACGCGGCGGCCCAGGCCTTGTAGCTCTCGGCCGACCTCGGGAAAGCCCATGGACAGGTGTCCCTCGACGTTTTCGAGGAAGACGATGTCGGGGTCGACCTCCTCGATGACGCGGGCGACCTCCGGCCACAGGTGGCGGGGGTCGGCTGCCCCCCGGCGGACGCCGCAGAGGGAGAACGGCTGGCAGGGATAGCCCGCAAGCAGGCAATGAACCCGGCCGCGCCACGGGCGGCCGTCGAAGGATCTAAGGTCATCCCAGATAGCCGCCTGAGGCAGAGATCCGTCAGCCATGCGCGCCGCGAGCGTGGCCGCGGCGTGGCGGTCGCGCTCGACGAAGCAGACGGTTCGGAAACCGGGCTCGGCCAGGTGGACGCCGAGGTCGAGGCCGCCATAGCCGGCGCAGAGGGAAAGTCCAAGCAGGTCGGGGGAAGATGAAGCCACAACTTATTGCCCATTCAGGTTGGCCGCTCCTTGGCGGTCGGGTTTGGGCTCTGTGGCCTCAGTGCGATGGTGTTGAAGGCGCCGCATCGCCGGCATTTGATTTCGAGCCTGCCGTCAGCCTGGGCCTTCAGCAGGAGAGCGCGGCAGCTGCCGCAACGGATCGACTCCAAGGTTGAACTCATGAACGATGGCCCCGCCGGTCGGACCGGTGGCGGGGCGGAAGGGTGCGCGCGCACCCCGATGTGCGGGTCTACGGCCCGCGGCTCTGGGCGTTAGCGCGCCCAGGCCCCCGTCAAATTGGCGGGGGGTTGGATGAGAGTTCAGGAATTCTTCCAGGCGAACATGGAGCGGGCGCAGCAGGAGCGCAGCCAGTTCCTGCTGTTCAGTGGCATCGCCAACGCAGCGGGCCTGGTGGCGACGGTGAACCTGGTCGGTGGTGTGGACGCACCCGATGCGGTTCTGACTGCCCTCACGCCGTCGCTCCTCGGCTTCGGCGCCGGCTTGGCTCTCTTCCTCATGGCCATGTACTTCGCGGGCCTGGGACGCGGAGCGGAGACGAGAGTTGCCCTTGAAATGGCCTCGGCGGACGCCCTGAAAACAAGTCACCTGCAGGAGATTGCTTTTGTGATGTCCGCGCCGCCGGACTTGCCGTTCCTTCGCACCATAGTTGGCGAGCGCGCGGACGAGTTGGTGCGGACCGTCTACCGAGGACGCATGGATGCCGCTGATCGCCTGGAGGAGTTTCTGCGACTGCGGCTGGAAAAGAATGAAGGACCTGAGATCGCTCAGCTCCACCGGATCATCTTGCTCGGCGACGTGTGGTCGAGAGTCTCCGCCATCCTGGGTCTGGTGTGCTTCGCAGCGGCCTTCCTCTACGCGGTCATAGGCCACATGCGGGGCTTGTATGCCTTGGAGACCGCTCATATCGCGGCTCCGCCTCACGCTAACCTCACCCGGCCAGCCACCGAAGGATTGCCAGCCGTCCCCCGGCTCGCATCGCCACCATTGCCCGGCGCCGCCCCCGACCCACTGAAAACCGAACCGTTAGAGACCAGGCCGGCGTCCAAGTAGCCGGAACCGCCACCGCCGCCGCCGGCATCGACACTGGCCAGGGCGCCGCCGCCCCCGCCGCCATAGTATCCGCCGCCGCCGCCGCCGGCGCCCTGGTCGGAGTGCGACGCCCCGGAGCCGCCTTGATAGGCCGCGCCTGCGGAGCCCGCTGGCCCCCCGCCGCCCGAGCCGCCTGCGCCGCCCGCGCTGGGGGTTCCACCACCGCCGCCGCCGGCGCTCACGCTCCCGCCCGCTGACCCCGAGGCGCCGCCCCCCGCGCCGCCGGGCGCGCCTGAGGCGCGGGCCGCGCCGCCGCCGCCGCCCGCGATCAGCAGCGGCGCACCGGACGCCTTCCGAATTCCGCTGTAGCCGCCGCCCCCGCCGCCGGGATCAACCCCGCCGCCGGAGCCACCCGAGCCGCCGCCGTTCACCCCGCCCGCCGTCGAGGGATTGTCACCTCCCGCCCCGCCCACATAGACCTTGTAGGCGACGCCCCCTTCCCACAGCACGTCCCCGATCGCCGCCCCACCGGCGCCGCCCCACACCCCGGACCGGTTGAAGCCGCCGCCCGCGCCCCAGACCTTGGCGCCGGCCACGAAGGTCACGTTCGGCGTGAGGTCCCAGACGCCCGCCGTGCCAAGGTCAAGCGGGCCATCCGCCCCCAGGTCCCATTCCGTCTTGCCGCTCACCGCGGGCGAGATGGTGAACTTTCGTCCGAACTCGCCGGCCATGAACGCGAAGCGCTGATGGCTGAGCATCAGTCCCACCCCTGCAGGACGTCGAAGGCGGCGATGGCCGCGGCGCCCGCCGGGATCTGCGCCTCGATCTCGTTGCTGCGCGTGCGGATCGCGTCCACGGCCGCCCAGGCCGCCTCGAGGTCCGCCGACTCTTGGGCCTCCTGCGGGGTCCAGGCGCGGTCCTGGGCGATGCGCAGCAGCACCACGGCCCGGGCCGTCAGGTTCCGCTGCTTCCACTCCGGATAGAGCGCCAGGATGCGACCGGCCGCCTGGGCCTTCACCTGCGCCACCTTGGCCTCGCGCATGCCCGCGACTTCCTGCGGGCTCTTGGCGCGCACCGTCCAGGTCCTAACGACGGCGGTCGGGGTTACGACCTCGACCGGCCCTTCGCAGACCTGGGTCACGGCGTCGACGCTCGGAGCGTCCTCATTCTCCACCGGCAGATAGCGCGGCTTGTGGGCAGCGACATCGATCCCCTCGGGGACCTCGCTGAACACGCGGTAGCCGAGGATCTCGGCTGCGGGGCTCACCAGGGCGTAGAGCATCAGATGTCGGTTCCCTTGGTGGTGGTGATGAAGAGATCCGCGCCGATCAGGTCCATATCGATCGCCATGTTGTCGTTGGCGTCGGCGGTCGCCCGGAAGAACTCGAAGAACACACTCTCGCCCCCGACCGGGGTTCCGGCGATCGTGATCGCGGCGCTCTCGGGGCCGATGTATTGCCTGCCCGTAGTTCCGCCGGTGTCGGTCGAGTACTGGGCGGTCCCGAAGGCCGCATCGAGGGCCTCGTTGTCCCCCACCGCTACAGCCCGGCAGCCGACGACGACGCCGAAATTCACCGTGGTGGCGCCGTGTCTCCAGCGCGGGCGGAAGCTGACCGTGCCGCCGTCATAGGCCTTGGGCATCGGGACCAGCACCTGCACGGCCTCGCTGACCGAGGTGTCGAAGGCGAAATAGGCGATCATCTGCTTGTTGGTCGCCAGCTCGACGATCACGCCCTGGGCGCCGTTGGTCTGGCGGCCCTTCATGGAGGCCGCCACCAGCGGAATCGTCTGGCGCCCCGCCGCTCCGGCGGCCACCGCCACGTCCCGCGCCGTCTCTGCTGCGGTCTTCGCGGTCGCGGCGTTGGTGGCCGAGGTGGCCGCCGCGCTGGCCGAGGCCGCCGCCGCGCTCGCCGCCGGCGCCGCCCCGGCGATCAGCGCCAGGCTGGCGTCCAGGTTGGCGAACACGATCCCCACGTCGCCCAGGGCTGCGGGGAAGTTCACCCCATGGCCGAAGCCGGCGAAGCCGCCGGGGTTGGCCACCGACTTCACGCCGCTGTTGTAATAGGCGGTGGTCAGCCGGGTGACGGCGTCGGAATAGGCGCTCATGCGAGGATCTCCCGGAAGGTGGCCGCGACCGGGTTCAGGGTCGGGTAATTGAAGCGGGCCGGCGGCGGCGTCTTGAACACCGCCGGGAAGGCCTCGCGGACGCCGCCGGCCTCGTCGTCGCTGTCGGGGACGAAGACCACCGTCTTGCCGATCCCGGCCCGGGCGCCGGCGTCGAACATCCGCCGGGCCTCGGCGGTGGTCAGGGCCTGCCAGCTGATGTTGAGCACCCGGCGCGAGGCCCGCTCCTCGGTGAACAGCCGCCCCGACGGCCCCTCATCCTGCTGGCTACGCACCTCGAAGCCGAGATCGCGCCCGCGTTCGAAGTTCACCGCGGGGGAGAAGGTGGACGAGATCCACACCCCGCCCAGGTCGATGAAGCCGGCGGGATTGGTGACGTCGTCGAACTCGAACCGCAGGGCGTCCACCAGCTGCTCGTCGAAGCTGAAGAACCGATGCCGGCGGAACAGGTCGATCTCGCTGGAGAGCACCTGGCCCAGCCACCAGTTCTCCGCCTCCCAGGGCAGCTCGGCGGAGTCGTAGAGCCGGCCATAGACGTCCATCCAGTCGGTGACGAAGGCCGGTGATCCCCAGGTCCCGCCGGGCGCCTTGCCGGTCAGCCGGAACTTCGCCGCCAGGCTCATGGTGTGGAACATGAAGCCCACGAAGTTCACCGTCGCCGCATTGGCCAGGGCGACGTCGAACTGACTGTTGGCCAGGGAGGCGCAGTTGGGGCACCGCGCCGGGGCGGCCACGAACCGCTCGTCGGAGAGCAGGTTGGCCAGGGACAGCGGCGCGAGCGACCAGGCCCCGCCTGTGATCGTGGCGGTAGCGGCGAGGTTGCTGTCGGTGAACTTGCCCAGGGCGGCCATCTCAGCCCCACAGGGTCCAGATCGCCTGGTCGCGCCGGGGCCGCAGGGGCTCCTCGGCGATCAGCACGAAATTGTCGTTGATGGCCTTGGCCGGATAGCTCAGGGCGACGGTTTCCCCCAGCTGAGCGGTCAGGCCATCCAGCAGGCTGATGGTCACCCGCCACAGGCGCCGCGGCTTGCCGTCCCCCCGCAGCCCGAACAGCGCCTTCAGGGATGCCGCCAGGGCGATGGCGTCGGCCTCGACCCGCAGCGCGGTCTCCACCGTCAGGGTGCGCCAGGCGCGCGGGAAGCGGCCCTTGACGGTGGCTTCGGTGTCCACGGCCCACCGGTACTCGGCGGCCAGGCGCTCGGCGGTGGCGGTGTTGCGCACGCTGTCCTTCAGCTCGCCATTGCCGAAGGTGGTCCAGATCCGCCCCCAGCCCACCCGGATCTCGCCGATCGGCGCGGGCGCCGTGTCGTCGGCCTCCAGGTTCAGCACCTGGTCGGCGGCTACACCAACGTCGGCGGTGACCTTGGGGGCGGCGAAGGTCACTGCCTGATAGACCCCCAGCCGGTCGGGCAGGACCGCGGTCAGGGCGCCGCGCACCGTCCAGGCCACGAGCTCGCCGGCCCGGGCAGTGTCGGCGCTGAACACCCCCACCACCGCGGTCGACGACAGGGCCGCCACCGAGGAACCAATCCGGCCGCCGGGCACACCGGCATGGGCCAGGATTCGCGCGGCGATCGGGCCGGCCGTCTCCACGTAGGAGCCTGTGGCGTCGCCCTTGCAGCCGAAGGTCAGGCCCTTCACCGGCGCGCCGTTGATCTTCATCAGGCCGCGCGTCAGGTCCATGAAGTAGCTGGCGGCGGAGGGCGTGTTGGCGTCGAAGAACACGCTGCTCTTGTCGCCCTGGTCGGCATAGCCGGCCGCCGCCCCGCCGTCGAAGATCGCCTCGGCGCCGGAGATCAGCGCCTCGTGTAGCTGGAACACATAGTTCCCGGCATTGACCTGGATCGGCGGCAGGTGGGCGGCGGTCAGGTCGCCGAAGGCCAGGGGCTTAACCCGCCCCTTCAAGCCATCGGCCGAGCCCTCATAGAGGATCGTGGTGCCGTTGTTGCCGCCGGAATAAAGGCTCGGCTGCACCGCCAGCTCCAGCTCGGCGCGATAGTCGTAGAGATCCAGCCGCACCCGGGCGGCCTGGCTGGACCGGCTGTCGAAAGCCGGCAGGACACAGAGGCCCTTCAGCACCAGGTCGGCGGCGGCGAAGGCCGTCCCCTCGGTCCAGCGCCAGACCCGGATCTCGTTGAAGGCGTAGCCCTGATAGGCGTCCAGATAGGCGTCGCCGTTCAGCAGGGTCATGGAACCGGCACCCAGGGCGGGGCTCAGGCTCTCCAGGTCGCCAAACAGCGCGCGCCGGAAGGTTGGCGCCTCAGCCAGCCGATCGTCCCAGACCACGCCGGCCCGGTCTGGATCGCCCGGCGGGAACGGTCGGATGGCGCGGTCGCTGAACCGCAGGGTGCTGGCCGCCCCGGCCGGGGACACCACGTCGATCTCCACCAGGATCACCGTGCCCATCACGCCACCTGCTGGAAGCGGGCGGCCGCGCCGGCGATCTGGCCGGTCCGGCGCATCTCGATCAGGGTGGCGGTCTGTTCGGCGGTCAGCCCGCCCAGATAGTCGAAGCCGGCGCCCAAACTGTTCAAGGCGGCTTCGAGCGCGGCTTGAGCGGCCGTCGAACCCGCCCCCTGCGCCTTGCCCAACTCGGCGATCGCCGCCTTCAGGTCGGTGCGCAGGGTCTCGATGGCCGCCACCAAGCGATCCCCCTGGGTGGCGGCGATCTCGCCGTACATCAGCTTCAGGGTGGGGATATTGGCCACCGAGACCGCCAGCGACGGCGTGATCGCCTTGGCGACGTCGTCATTGGCCGCGGCGGTCAGGGCGCCGGTCAGCACCAGCTTGTCGAGCGGGATGCCCAGCGCCTGCAGCTGGGCGGCCACCGGGTTGGCGGACGCCCCGCCGCCGGCCGCCACGCCCTCGATGTCGGCGCGCACCTGGTTGTAGAGCGCCAGCCGGGCTTGGGCGTTGTCGGTGGCCTCGCGGTCCGCCCCCAGCAGCCGGTCGGCATAGGTGGTCACCTGGCCCGCCGCGTTCACGTCGCCGCCGCGAGCCTGGCTCAGCACCCGCTGATAGTCCGCCAGCGCCTGGGCCCGCTGGGCCACCGGCGACAGCTCGGCCGAGGCTGACATGGAAAGCCCGTCCAGCCACTGCCGCAGGCCTCTGCGGGCGTCGGCGAAGGTGTCGGCGGTGTCCGCCACCTGCCGGGCAAGGTCGGCCAGCTGCAGGTCGCGCAGGGCGTCGATCCGGCCAAGGACCTCGGCCCCCACCTGGCCCGAGGCGATCAGTTGCTGGGCGCTGGCCTTCATGGCCTCGATCTGGTCGTTGATCTCCCGCACACCGCGGGCCTGCTGGTAGGCGGCGGGGTTGAGGATCTTCAGGAAGCCCTCGTTGAGGTCGGCCGAGAGGTTGTCGGCGGCCTTGTCGGCCGCGGCCCCGAACCGCTTCATCACCTCGTCCAGCTCCAGGGCCTCGAGCCGGGTGAGCTGTTCGTTGACGGCCCGGAGCTGGGCGGCGGTTAGATAGCCGGCGCCGGCGGCGTCCTCGACCTCCTTGCGGCGCGCGGCCTGCGACTTGCCCAGCTGAGCCACGTCGTAGCCCTTGGGGTCGGTGAGCTTGAGGATCGCGTCGGCGATGGCCTGCGGAATGGCCTGGGCCGCGCCCAGCTGGCCCAGGGCCGCGGCGATGTCGTCGAAGCCCTTGCCGGCCGCCAGCAGCCCCTCCACCAGGGCCTTCTGGGCGTCGTCCTTGAAGGTGGCGGTGGCCAGCACCGCCTTCAGCCCCGTCTCGGCGGCCGCGGCCGCGTCGCCCACCGCGCTGGTGAAGGCCCGGCCGTCGGAAAGCACGATGTCGGTGGCGTCCCGGGTGCCGAGATCCAGCGACTTCACTGTGGCGTTCAGGGTGATGCCGGCGGCCTTCAGCATGGCCTCGCCCTGCAGCACGGCGTTGGCCGCGTTGGTGGCCATGGCCGTCGTCTCGGCGGTGCGCTTGGAGCCGGTCAGGGTGAAGCCGGTGTCGGTGAGGTCAGCCTGGGCGCCGTTGTTGGAGGGCTTCTTCTTGAATAGGGTCGCGGCCGCCAGGATGGCGATCGCCCCGATCGGGCCGAGCACGGCGGCCGACGACAGCATGGTCCCGAGCGAACCGGCCAGGGCCGCGCTGCCCCCCAGGCCGATGATGCCGTTGGCGATGCCGGCCCCGATCGCGCCGCTCAGCGCCGACCCGGCGACCGCCGAACCCAGGGCGGCGCCGGCCATCCCCAGACCCATGTCGAGGCCGGCGTTGCCGGTCCCCAAGCCCATGGCCTGACCGATGGCGGCGCCTGTGCCGCCCTGGCCGACGATCGCGCCCAGACCGCCCAGGCCGGGGATGGCGCCCGACAGCCCGCTCACCCCCTTCACCACCGCCTGGATCGCCAGGGTGATGGGCTCCTTCAGCAAGGCGTCATAGAGCGCGGCGCGCAGCTGCTGCTCGGCATAGTCGGCCACGTCGTCGAAGCCGAGCTTGCCCGAGCGGATGAATTCGTCCCGGACCGCATCCCCCAGCTGACCCACCGCCCGGGCATTGTCCTCGGCGTCGTTCGCCAGCCGCGCCCGCAACCGCAGTTCGTCTTCGGTGAGCCTGTTCTGGGCCAGCTGATTTTGCCGCGACAGCTCCCGATAGCGCTGCTCGATCTCCCGCTCGCGGTTGGTGAGCCGCAGCAGCTGCAGCTCGTCAGCCTGCTGACGGGCGAAATCGGCGTTGTCGTTCGCCGCCTGGATCGCCTGTAGCGCCTGCAGCTTGTCACGCAGGGCGACGACCTGGTCGAGCGTCAGGGTCTTCCCGACCTGTTCGATCTGTTGGCGGACCTCCTCCGCCTGGCCGTAGGCGATCACCGCCCGGGTCCCGCCCTGAATGGCCACGCCCCGTGCCCGCTCGCTGGCGATCCGCCGGTCGAGATCCTGCAGCGTTCCCGCGACCCTCTCGGCCTTTTCGGTGGCCTGGCGCTGGCGTTCCCTGGCCTCCGCCGTCGCGACGGCGGCCTCGGCCTCGCGTCGGTCAGCGGCGGTCAGCTGATCGAGGGTCTCGATGCCGGTCTGCCGCAGCGCCTCCAGACCGGCCTCCCGGACCTGCAGGGCCTCGAGCGCCTGCTCGCCCTGGGCTGCGGCGACCGACCGCCGGGCCAGCGCCTCGGTGTCGAGCTGGGCGGTGCGCTGCAGGCCTATCGCCGCGCCGACCCGGTCATTGGCCAGCTTCAGCCGCTCGCTCTCTTCGGCGCCCGCGCGGATCTTGGCGGCCAGGGCGCCCTCGGCGGCGGTGGCGGCGGCCTTGTGCGCCAGGCCGGCCTGCTCGACCGCCTGGCGCCCGGCGTCCTTGATCCGCCAGTCGTCCAGGGCCGCGCCGCCCTGTTTCAGGGCGTCGCGATAGGCGCCCAAGGCCACGACATCGGCCGCCAGGTCGTCGGCCAACCGGCCGGCCTTGCGGGACTTGGACGTTGGCGTCGCAGAACCGGCCGAGCCGGCGGCGGCCGTGGGCGGGTTCCACTTCGGGTCCAGCAACGGGGTGTCGTTCAACGCCTTGATCCGCGCCTGGGCCCGCGCGATCACCGCCTCGCTCTGTGCGATCTGCGGTCCGACGCTGGTCTCCGCCACTGTCGGGCGGAAGCCCAGGGCGACCCCGGCGAACAGGGCCTCGCGGTTGCCCTTGGCCTTCAACCGATCGACGTCCCCCTGGGCGGTGGCCACCTGGGCCATCATCTGGTTGATCGCCGCGGTCTTGTTGGCGGCGGCGACCCGGTAGAGTTCGTCAGCCAAGGCCCCGACCTTGCCGGTCAGGCTCTCCACCAACTGCTGGGCCGCGGCCGACCTTTGACCCAGGGCCTGGATCTGCCCGCCGGCGTCGCCGCCAACCCACTGGGTCTCGGCCAGGCTGGCCTCCAGGGCGTCCAGGTGGGTGGTGAGCTGACGGGCGTCATCCGCGGACGAGGCGGCGTTGCTCCCCCAGACGGCGAGGCCCGCCGCGGCCGCCCCGCCGGCCAGGGCCAGGACGATGGCCAGCGGGCCGCCCAGCGCCGTCGTCGCCGCGGCCAGCAGGCCGACGCCTTCCGCCGCCGCCAGGGCTTCCGCCCCGATCGCCGCGAGGGCCGCCCCGGCCCGCAGCCCCACCAACGCCGCCAGCACGACCGCCACCTTGTCGGCGTTCTCCGCCAGCAGGCCGAGGCCCCGGGCGCCCGCGCCCACGAGTTCACCCAGCTCCCGGGCCAGGGTCCGCACCTGTTCCACCGTGTCGCCGCCGAGGCTGTCATGCAGGTCGGCCAGGCCGGCCACCACGCCGCCTAGGAAGGCCTCGCCACCCACGGCGCTCAGGCTGAACAGGTCGGTCTTCAGCAGGCCGATTTGCACCCGCGCCCTGCCGAGATCGCTGTCCAGGTACTTGGCGACGGCGGGCCCGAACTCGCTCTTCAGCTGGGCGGCGAACTTGGGGAGGAAGTCCTCGGCCAGCAGCTTGCCGGCCCCGACCATCTTGTTGAATTCGGCGGTCCCCATGCCCATCGCGCGGGCCGCGATATTGGTCGCCCCGGGGATCGCCTCGGCCAGCTGCTGGCGGATCTCCTCCATGGAGACCACACCCTTGGACGCCACCTGGCTGATGGCCTCGAGCCCGCGCTGCACCTGCTCGTTGGAGCGGCCCATGGCCAGGCCCGCCTGCATGACCCCCGACCAGATCTCGCGGGTCTGCTGACCGGCCAGGGCCGTGCCGTTGGTGGCGCCGGCCAGGCCCAGGAAGCTGTTGGTGGCGGTCCTCACGTCCAGGCCCATGGCCAGGGCCTGGGCGCTGACATAGCCCATGGCGCTGTTGGCGTTGGCCGCCCCGCCGGTGACCGCCCCCAGGCCGGTGGCGAACCCGGCCGAGGCCTGGGCCGCGCCATACATGCCGGAGATCACCTCGCGCACCCCGATCGCGCCCAGCACGCCCCCCAGGGCCGCGGCCTCGCCCTTGGCGCCGCGCATCCTGCCCTCGACATTCCGGGCGCCCGAAGCCACCTCGTCCAGCCCCGCCTTGGCCTTGCGACCCCTGGGCTGCAGGCTCTCCACCGCCCCGCCGAACGACACCACCTCGGCCGTGGCCTGGCGGGCGTTGGCCTCGATCCGCAGCCGGGCGGTCAGGTCACCGCTCATCAGCGGGCCTCGTCGTGGAAGGCGTTGAGGGCCGCGGTCTCCATCACCCGCACGCGGATGAAGTCGTCGCTCTCCAGGGCCAGGCCTGACAGGCGGGCGGTGGGCTCGATGACCGCGTAGTCCAGGCCGGTCCGGACGATCACCGCCTTGGCCATGGTCGAGATGGCTGTGGTCCGCCACTGGGTCTGCAGGGCCTGGAACAGCCGCACGGCGGACCCATTGGCCGGCAGGATCGGGAAGTCGTCCTGCGGCGCCGCGGCCTTGGCGAAGTCGGCCATGGCCGCGGCGATATAGGCCTCCGGCAGGCCGAAGGCCTCCAGGTCAGCCCGCGCCGTCTCCAGCTCGCGGGCGGTCAGGTCTTCGGGCGTGAGGCGGCCGACCGCGATCAGGCAGGCGGCCGCTTCTAGTTTTTTACCGCGATGCCCTGCGAGAACTGTTGATAGGCCGCGATGATCGCCTGCCGCACATAGGGCGCCGACAGCAGGCCCTCCTTCAGCTCGGCGGTCAGATGCTCGTCCTTCAGACCCACCAGGCACATGCGCCAGGTGTTGTAGCCGTCCGGGTCGCCCTTCAGGAGGCCGGGCGCCTCGCCCTGCGTGATCGCCTCGAAGTCGTCCTTGGTCAGCAGCCGGAAGCGGGCGGTGAAGTCCTCGGCCTGCACGCCGCCGCCATCCTGCGGCACGTTCACACGCACGGGCCAGTCGGCCTCGAACGGCTGCCCGAGGCGCTTGAAGTCGAATTTGACGGCCATCGATCATGGTCTCCCTTTGGGTCTGTCCAAGCGGAGGGCGCGCCAGCCGTTCGGCCGCGCGCCCGGAAGGGGTCGGCGCGGTCGGCCTAGGTGCAGACGATGGCCAGCTGGTCGTCGAGGTTCTGGGCGGAGGGCCGGAACTTGAGACCCGCCGTGGTGACGTCGATGCCGTTCTCGTCGGAGTAGTCGGGCATCTCGGCCTGGGCCTTCGCCGTCACCGTGAGGATCGAACCCGCCGTCACGCCATGCACCAGGGTGATGGTGGTCAGGGTGTTGGCCTTGGCGACGGCTTCCAGGTTGAGGACCGAGGGCAGCAGCGACCCGATCTTCAAGGAGCCGGAGAACATCCGCTCCCCGGCGATCTCGACGGTCTTCTGGTTGGGCCGGTCGTGGAAGCTGACATTGTCCGTCTGCTCGATGGAGAGGCTGCGGAGCGGCGGGCTGGCCCCGCCGAAGGTGAAGATGGTGTTGGCCTGGTTGACCGGCGCCACGTCGTTGTGGCCGGTCCAGGTCGCGTCGGCGTGGCCGATCACCGCGCCGTCCGCCACCGCGGTCATGATCCCCCGGAAGGTGAACTTGGCGATCGGCTGCTTCTTCTCGTCGAACGTCCAGTTCACGAAGCCCCGGGCATAGGCCAGCTTGTGCAGCCGCCGGCCCTCCCGCCACGTGATGGCGCCCGTGGCCGAGGCCGCCGGATTGGCGGCCAGGGCGTAGGTGACCGAGGTGGTCGCCACCACCGTCTCGGCATAGCCGCTCATCAGGAGCAGCTTGCCCCACTTGGGGGCGGTGCCGGCCGTGCCGGACCCGCCCAGCGGGACCGAGAAGGTCAGCTCGCCGTACTCGCCCACCATCCAGTCCTTCACGCCGCCGAGGCCGGCCATGGCCGGGTTGGACCCGACGCGGTCGCCCTTCGGCTTGAAACTGACGTCCAGGGCCCAGACGACATCGACCGCGGCGGCCACGGGGTCGAGACCCGGCGTGACCTCGGCCTTGATCAGCAGGAGCTTCTTGTCGGCCATCTCAGCCTTCCTCGGTCTGGCCGCCGGCGCTGACCGGCGGCTGGGTGAACAGCTCGCCGGGCGGGACCGGCGGCGTTGGGGGTGTGGGAGGCTCGCCCATGGTGGGTTCCGACGGGTCGGCCAGGTGATCGGGGACTTCGGCTCCGACGCCCTGCAGCGCCTCGACGATGGCCCTGCGGCTCGCCTCGGGCAGCACCGGCGCGGGGGCCGCCTCGCTCGGACCGTCGACCAGCACCTGCGGGGTGTCGGTGCGCTCCAGGACGCCGTTCGGAGCGCGGACATAGGAGCCGGGGTCCTCCGGCGTGGCGAGGCGCTCGGCGGCGAGGCCGCGGATCTTGGGCTTTTTCACGATTGCTTCCCGTAGGTTTCCTGGGTGTCGAATGTGAACTCGAAGAGCGTCATCCACCGGCCGCCATCCTGACCGGCCGAGTACTGCAGCAGCCGCGAGCCGGCATATTCGAAGGTCGAGACCGCGCCAGGCGGCTGCCAGCCCCGCAGGGCGCCCTTCATCTCGTCTCGGGCCGCCTCGAACTGGGCAAACCCGCCCGGGAAGGTCAGGACCAGGGTGGCGCCCATGCGCCAGGTCTCGCCCTGGGTGACGATCAGGCCGGCGTCGCGCACCGGGTGGGCGCGGTCGCCCAGCGGCGTGAGCAGGACGGAGACGTCGGGGCCGATGGCCAGGGTCTCCACCAGCTGGCTGGCGTCCATGCCCGTGGCGACCTGCAGGATCGAGGGGCAGCTGGCGCGCAGACGCTCCGCGCTGGCGTCGTAGAGGCCCTGCATCAGAGCACCGCCACGGCCGCGGCCCGGACCAGATGCTCCAGGGCGATCTGCGGGATCGCGGCCTCGTCCTGCGACGACAGGCCCAGATAGGGCCTGGCCGGCAGCGAGACGCTCTTGGCGCGGATGAACTGGCCGGTGGCCAGGGTGAAGGCGAGCGCTCCGCCCTTGGTGTTGATCACGCCCCCCACCTGGTGGATGGCGGCATAGTCCCGCGCCACCCCGCCGGCCCCGATCTCGACGGCCTCATCGCCATCCAGGACATAGTGGACGCTGTCGCGCAGGTTCCCTTCGCCCACCAGGGTCGGCATGCCGGTGACCTGGGAATGCAGCGACGGTTTCCAGGGCGCGCCGTCCGGGGCGAGGTTGGAGTCGAAGCGGTTGAGGGTGGAGCTCTCCAGCTCCGCCCCGATGTCGGCCAGCATCGGCCGCAGGTCGCTGAGCGCCTGACGCCAGCCGGCGACGGCGCCCCGAGGGGCCAGATCGTCCAGCTGCAGGGAAAAGGCGACGCCCATCAGCCGCGCCCCGTGAAGCGGGACAGGCTGTCGTCGGTGAAGATCCGCTCGGGCGCCGCGTACTGGGCGCCGCTGCCGGCGCTGGCCGCGGGCAGATCCTCGCCCACCGCGCCGCCCCCCAGCACCGCCAGGCCCTTGGCGACATCCTTGGCCCAGGCCCGCCAGCGGGCGGCGGCGGTCTTGACGTGGTCGCGCCCCTGCCGGTCCAGCGCCTCGCGGGCGATGGCGATGGCCGCCTGCTTGGCCGGCTCGGGAACCGGGTTGAGCGGCGTCGGGTAGCGGGCGGCGAAATAGGTGTCGAGTTCCGCGCTCGCGTCGGTCAGGGCGCCCAGGATCCGGGCGCTGTCATAGCCCGTCGCCGGCGCCACGGCCTTCGCCAGGGCGAGGGCTTCGGCGTCCGTGACGGTCTCGACGAAATCGGCGACGGCGGCATAGGGCATGATCAGCCTGCGGTCTTGCCGGCGCGGGGCGCGGCCTTGGCGGGCTTCGGATCGTCCTCGACCAGCTCGGCGCGATCGGCGGCCAGGCGGGCTTCGAGGATCTCGGCGGGGAGATCGACCTCGGCCTCGACGATCGACCCCTCCGCGAAGAAGCGGCCGTCGTGGTCGAGGGCGATCTGGGTGAGACGGACGCGCATGGCTAGGCGATCGCGTTTTCGAAGAAGTAGGCGGCGTCGGCGGCGGTGATCAGCTCCTTCACCGTCTCGCCCACCCGGATCCGCACCCCGCCCCTCAGGCCGATGGTCGGGTCCGGACGCTGGCCGGCCACCGGCGGCCCATAGGGCACGGTCATGCCGAAGGTGATGCCGCGCTCCCGGTCGGCCATCTTGCTGCGATAGAGGAAGGCCGCATGCTTGCCCCAGGCCCGCGCCAGGGTCTGGGTCTGGCCGCGCTTGGCGGTGTTGACGAAGGCGCCGCCCACCAGCACGTCGTCCAGTTCGAACACCTCGGCGAAGTCCTTGCGGCTCACCAGGCCATCGCTGCCGGAGGTCTTGTTCACCGCCGCCACGATGCGGGGGTGACGCCGCAGCGCCGTCCAGGTCTGGGCCCCGAACACCGCCACATTGGGCCGCATCAGCGTGCCCTCCAGGGCGTCGGAGATGGCGATCACCGGGTTGGAGTTGACAGCGTCGGACCACTGCGACGTGCCCGAGAGGGTGACCTTTGCGCCGGCGGCATAGGTGGCGGCGTTGAACACCAGGCCCGCCGTGCGGACCTCGCGGTCCAGGGCGATCAGGTCGGCCAGCCACTCGGTGGAGCGGGCCTGCGGCGCCACGAGGTTAGGATTGCCCCCCGCGGCCGCCTCGCGGTCGGCCTGGTCGATGTCGTCCTGCGGGATCTCGTCCTCCAGGCCGAAGTCCAGGGCCTCGGCCGTGGTGGTCGTCCCGGTGAACTCCACGGTGTTGGGCGCCCCGCGCCGGCCGACCCGGGTGTCGGGGATGGTCAGGATCTCGCCCTTGTTGAACAGGGTGTAGCGGAACTCCTTGGTGGCCACCGGCGCCACGCGGGGCAGCACCTCGTCGGCGATGAGCGCGCGGTTGCGATAGGCGATGGCGATCGCGGTGAGCTGCGGGTCGAGGGTGAAGGGGGCGCTGGCGGCCATGGTCGGGATCTCTTGCGGGTTGAAGGCGGGCGGTGGGCTGGATCAGCCTTGGATCGAGCCGAGGTCGAGGAAGACGTCGCCGATGTCGCCGGACACCGCCGAGACCATGGCGAAGCCGATGATGCGGCTATTGACCCCGGCGCCCGGCGCGGCGGTCACCGCCCGGCCGACCGAGTCGCTGGTGATCGGTTGGCCGCGGGTGACCGCGCCCCCGAACTCCACCTCGGCGATGCCGGTCAGCCGCACCTCGCAGCGGTGGCCGATCGGAACGTCGGCGCTCATGTCGCTGACCCCCATCAGCAGGTCGGTGGCGGCGGCGCCCATCAGCACCGAGGAGTCGGTGGCGCCGAACTTGACGAGGCGGCGGCGGGTCACGGCGGCTTCGGCGGTGAAGGTCTTGGTCAGGCCGGGGATCATGGTGCGGGGCTTTCTGGGTTGGCGTCAGGCGGTCTGGGCGCGGGCGACGGCGGTGGCGTAGGAGAGGGTCTCGCCACGCGCCTGGGCGGCGGTCACCAGCTCGCCCGCCCGCCGGGCCAGGTCGGCGGGATCGAGGCGGCCGTCGAAGCCGTCCCCGGCCGCGACCTCGGCGAAGGTGATGGAGACCCCCAGGCCGCCCAGCAGGGCGCGCAGTTCGGCGCGGGGGTCAGCGTCGGCCTCGGCGAAGGCTACGGTCTCGTCGCCCCCCAGCCGCGCGAACAGGCCGGCGACCCGGTCACGCTGGGCGGGCGGCAGGCGGCCGGCGGAGACCAGCTCGTCGACGAAGGCGCCATCGGCGGCGCGGGCCTCGGTGCGGTCGGCCTCGGAGAACTGGGCGGCGCGGGCGTTCAGCTCGGCCTCGCGAGCGTCGAGCTCGGCGGCCCGGGCGGTAAGGTCAGCTTGCGGGTCAGCGTCAGCGGGAGCTGGCGCCGAGGCCTCCTCGATGAACGCGGCGGCCGCCTCGACGGGCTCGGCGGCCAGGATGGGCGCCTCCACCTCGGCGAAGGCCGGCGCCGGCGGAGTGGTCTCGACGTTCTCCACCGACCAGCCGGGGATCACCCGGTCGGCCACCTCCAGCCCGAATTTCTCGATGAAGAAGTCCCGCATCGAGCGGAAGATGTCCTTCACCCAAAAGCCGTCGGCCTGGGAGAACTCCACCGCCGGGGCGGCGTCCTCATCGAAGGCGGCCTGAAGACCCTTCACAGCCGGCGGCTGGGCGCCGAGATAGCCCAGGTGGCGCAGGTACCAGGCGCCGGGCTTGGGGTTGCGGTCGTCGCTGGGCGCATAGAAGGCCGCCGAGACATAGCGGTAGCGGCCGGCCTCGACCCCCTCGGTGAATTCCGGCGCCAGCTTCTCGGGCTCGGCTACCAGCACCCCGTCCACCACCGACAGGCCCTTGACCCAGCCCCAAGCCGGATCGTCCGTCTTCGGATGGCCCAGCACGATGGGCGCGGCCTGCAGGGCGGGATCGTAGCTCGCCGCCATGCCGGCGACGTCGGCCTCGGTGAAGGCATAGACCTTGCCGTCGCTGGCGCGGTGGCGCCCGGCCTTGAAGGCTTGGATGGACCTGGACATGACGACTCTTCGGGGACGAGGTCGCGCTGGACGACCCCTCGATGTGTCGTCAATGTGCCGGTGATCCGGCGAGGCGTAGCCCCGGACAACTGTCCGGCCATCTTGTCGCTACTCGATCAATCCGTTCCGGCTATCAAAGGGTGGGCAAGCCGCAGTAGGCTCCACGAATGGAAGCGCAGACCTACTATGCAATCGTGGAGGGCGCCGCTCGATCCGCGCCCTCACAGGCCCTCTCGCTCACCTCCATCTTTCTCCAACCCGCCGTAGTCGGCGCTGCAATCGCGGGGGCAGTGGCAGGCATCGGATTATTGGTGAACTTCTATGCGAGTCACCGGCTCCAAGTGCAGCGTCTGGCCCACGAACAAGCCCTGGCTGATCGCCGCTTCGAACGAGACGTCGAACTTACGGACCAGAAGTCCCGCCTCGACCTGCAGCTCGCTGACCGGCGCTTCCATTCTGAGATCGACTTGGCAGACCGAAAGCATCGGCTTGACCGCTTGCTGGAGCAATGGCGTCGCCGATTGGATTGGGCGGAAGAAACGCTCGCAGATTTTTATAGCGCTGCCCACGCGATGACAGTGATCCGGTTTCCTGGCGGCTTTGGCGACGAGCCAGAGCAGCGCGAGGGAAGAGACCTCGAGCCTAAGGATCTACGTGCGTTCAGAGATACCTATTTCCCGGTCCTGAAACGCCTTCGAGACTATAACGAGCTATTGAACAGCCTGCACTCGAAGCGGTTTCGTGCTGCCGCCATGTTCGGCCCAGCTGCAACTGAACCGTTTGATCGGTTCCACCAAGTAGTCGTGCAGGTGACCGTCGGTGCGCAGGCACTAATGCGTTCGATCACCCACTCAGACGTCGGCACAATGCCTGCCCACAAGGAGAAGATGGAGAAGCGGGTTTGGGAAGGGTTGGAGGATCCCGATCCGATCGCGAAAGAGGTTGAGGCCATCCTTTCTCAGGCGGAGAAGATCTTTAGCCCTGTTCTGAGTGAAGCTGCCCCCAGTCCTGCGGCAAAAGAGCCAGCCGAGTTGGCCTAACCCTCACCGCATCCACTAGGAGCGGTCGTCGCTCCTGAGACGAAGATCTAGAAGCTCCTCACTTCATTCGTCGGCTGGAAAAATCGGACGCGGCTGCTGCACCGCCGCAAGCCAAGGAGACGCAACCAGTGTTCGGAAAATCCCGAGGCAAACACGGTGAATTGGTCCCGGAGCCACACGACGGTCCGCCAGATTCGGAGCGCCGGTCTGGGCTTTGTCCGAGGTGCGATCGGCTGTCGTCTTTCGACCTCTTAGGATCCCTTCCGCTCACCTTTGACGGCAACTACTCGGTCGACACCAATGGATCTCAGCACCCGACCTATAACGAGCAAGCCACGGTCCTGGTATGTCGCCATTGCAGACAGGGTGTTTGTGTCCTCGAGGAGGAGTTTGTGGGCGGCGCAAGCTCCAAGAGTGGGCGCGGCGGCGGCGCCATTACCTGGCGTGGATTTCACTGGTGGCCGCTGTCAGGCGCCAAGACACACCCCGCAGTGCCACCACCAATATCCGCAGCGCTTGGTGAGGCCGTGGTCGCTTTGTCGGCCAACTGTCCGCGTGCAAGTGCGGTAATGGCTCGCCGGACCCTGGAGGCGGTTGCCTTCGACAAGGGGGAGACTGACGGCGTCCTTGCAGTTCGACTCAAGAGGATGGCCGAGCGAGGCCTCTTGCATGAGTCACTGGCAGATTGGTCTAAAGAGGTGCGCCTCATCGGAAACGTTGGGGCGCACTTCGACCCAATTGAGGACGTTTCCAATCAGGATGCGCGACAGCTGTTGAAATTCATCACCGCGCTTCTGGAGTACATTTACGTCCTCCCTGCGGAACTTGCCGCAAGGCGAAGCCAGGTTCCATAACCGCGTACAGGACAAGCGAGCCATGTTCGCTGGCGACCACGCGGTCTAAGGGTTGCTCCGGCCAGCATCGCGCACAACCCCGTCGAACGACTTCAAACGGGGTAGGACGGGCGCAAGGGGTTCGGCCGCCCCTTCGCCGCGCATCGGCTGTCCCGGGCCTGCAGGACCCATTCCTGCGCTAGTTGATCGCCAGGCCATCCGGGGGCATATTGACCCCGCGTTGTGGCGCCCGGCGATGGGATCCAGAGCAGCGCCATGAGGCCCGGCGGTCGCCCCGCGCGGGCCTTTTCTATTTCCGCCGATAGACCAGGGTCCCGACCCGGAAACCCACCGAGGTCCGGGCGGCTTGGTCGCGGGGTTCGAGACGCCGGCCGGGGCCGAAGGCCGTCGAGCCCATCCAGACCCCGCCGCTCGCCCCCTCGTGGAAGCTGACGACGAACAGGGCTCGGCCGGCGTCGGCCGCGTCCAGGGCGGCGACATAGTTGCGGACCAGGACCGAGGTCCCGTCCTGACGCTGCTGCAGGGAGTGCCAGATCTCGTCGGGGTCCCTAAGGGTCTGCGCGAAGATCTCCGCCAGGGGCGCCCGGGCGTCCAGGCCGCGCTTGGGTCCCGTCGAGACCCCGGCCAGGTCGTGCTGCTCGAACATGCGCCGGCCCACCACCACCGGGACCTGGGCGGCGTCGATGAACACCTCGCCCTCGCCCTTGCCCAGCACCGCGGCGAAGGCGTCGAACAGCGCCGCCGGGTCGGCCGGCAGGTCGGGCCTCACCTCCACCCCCGGGGGCAAGGGCCGAGCCGCCGGCAGCGGCGGCAGGGTTCGTGGCCGCCGCGGCGAAACCACCGCCTCCCTCTGCGCCTGCGACATGGCGGGCGGCTGCAGGCCGGCCAGCCGCGCCTGGCCGACATTGTAGTCGAACCCCGGATCCACGCCGCGCGGGACCAAGCTGGTCTCGCCCGTCCGCCGGTTCTTCCAGGCGACCTGGTCGTAGGCGCCGCGCGCCTGCAGCTCATCCTCGCCGGTCACCGCCTCGGCCACCCGCAGGGAGGTGACGAAGCACTTACAGCCCCAGCCGTTGGGACAGTAGTGGGTCTTCCAGAAGGCGTGGCCCACCGGCAGGGTGATCTTGTCCCAGGCCAGGTGATCCTGGCGCGGATGCGCCTGAGGGGTGTGGTGGTACTGCAGGAACGGCCGGGTCGCGGCGGCGGCCATGAACCGCTCCCAGCGGCCGGCGGCGTGGGCCATGCGGATATTGGTGTCGTAGATCGTCCGTAGCCGGCGCGGTGAGCCCAGATTGACCAGGCGGACCTCGCCGGTGACCGGGTCGGACTGGCGCTGCTTGCCCCACCAGCCCTTGGCCTGCAGCATCGGCCGCAGCTCGGCCACGAACCGTTCCTTGGTCCAGCCGTCCCAGAACGCCTGCAGCAGGCCGCCGTGCAGATCGGCCAGGAGGTCGGCCTTCATGGCCTTGGCCACCACGAAGCTGGCCAGGTGCTCCTCCTTGGCGACGTCGCGCCAGTCGAAGGAGAACCGGCCGCCCACCACCTTGCCCTGCAGATAGTCGACCGCCTCGGCTGGCGGCGCGGTGTTGAAGACCAGCTCCGGCACGGCTCAACCCTTGGCCAGGGCGCGGTCCTCGCGGTCGGAGATCCCCAGGCCCGCCTTGCCCGCCGCTCGGGCCTGGAACAGCACGCCGGCCAGGTGCTCGGTGAAGGCCGCGCCGGCCGGGCTGGTGAACACCTCGGCCAGGCGCTCGGCGGCGACCTCCAGGGTTGGAGAACCGGCCACCACCTGCTCGACCGCCGCGGCGATCGGTTCGATCAGCGGCTCCCAGTCCAGAGCCTCGACGAAGGCGTCGGCCGCATCGCTGTCAGCCAGGGGCTCGGCGAACAGGGCCGCCAGCTGGTGGCGCAGCACCGACCGGACCTGACCTTCCGAGAAGGTCGGCGGCGGCGGCGGGACGCTGTCGCCGGTCGGGGGTTGAGGCGCCGCCTTGCGGGTCCAGCCGGGGAACAGCTCGGCCAGGGTCGCGTCTTCCGGCTCGTAGCCGGCCTCGCCCATGGTCTTGATGGTCTCGGCCCGCTCCTTGGTCAGCCTGGACGCCCGCTCGGCGTCCTCCGGGCTGGGCCGCCGCAGGATGGGGGTAGCGGCGCCCGGGAAGTTCCACTCGGTCAACCAGCGGGCCGGACCCTGCTGGAAGCTCTCGCACAGCTCCTCGATGTCGGCGTCGGTCAGCTCCTCGCGCACGTCGAAGTGGACCTTGCCCTGGGCGAGAGAGGCGCCGTCGTCCGTGGTCATGGTCTGGCCGAGGGTGACCTTGGAGATGTCGGCGTTCTGGAACTTGTAGAACGTGGCCTGGTCGACCGTGCCGCGCACCGCCTCCAGCAGCTCCAGGGCTGTGCCCTCGGGCTTGATCACCGCGCCGTCGATCCGCACCGCCATGGCCGCCGCCAGCAGCTTGCGCTGGTCCTCCGGTGTCGTCCCCGGCGGATAGGTGCCCACCGCCGTGGGCGCCCCGAACTTCTCAAGGGCCCGCAGCCAGAAGCTCAGGCCCATCTTCTTGAAATAGACCGGCCAATAGAGCTGGTGGGCCAGGCCCAGGCCGTAGGGGTCGTCGTCATTGTCGGCGCCCGACGACATCACCCAGAACTTCCGGTCCGGCATGGCCTCGCCGACGATGGGCGCCGCGCGGGTCAGCAGCTGCAGCTGGCCGGTGCGGGAGAACCGGAAGCGCCAGGGGGTGCGGACCTTGATGCGGTCCAGCCAGACCTTACCGTCCCGGATCACCCATAGGCACTCGCCGACCGCGTAGCCGTAGAACACCCCCCAGGTCATGCCCTTGGTGGACCGGTCGAAGGCGATCGCCTCCAGATTGGCCTGCAGATGCTCGGCCGCGGCCTTGCTGAGCGCGTCCTCCGCCCCGGGCTCCACCACCAGCGGCCGCGAGACGATGGCCAGGCGGCGCTGCTGAAAGGTGGAGTGGACCTGGGGATCGCGGCGGATCTCCCGATAGGCGTCCCAACGGCCGCCCAGGCCGCGCAAGACCGCGTCCTGCGCATCGGCCATCGGCCCCAGATAGGGAACGGTGATGTCGCGTCCGTCCAACGAGGCGGCGACCTCCTGGGTGATGGCGCGCGGGGCGGCGGGTTCGTCGGCCATGGTCAGAAGCTCTCGATCTGCAGTTCGGAGGCGACCACGCCGAAGGCGCGATCGACGGGCTCGCGGCTGACGCCTGGCAGGGCCGAGCCGCTGGACTGGAAGCCGATCTCGCCCACCACCCCCAGGCGGATGGCGTAGCCGCTCATCACCAGGGCGACGGCGGCGTCGGCGTGCCGCTTGGCCTCGCCGCCCTTGACGTCCTCGCCCTTGCCCGTGGTGCGGGACTTGGGGACGGTGGCCACCCCGTTCTCGACCTTCACGGCCCGCAGGTCGGCGGCGACGTCGCTGTCGCGGGGGATTTCGACCCGGCCGTCCTCGAACCGCGCCTTCACCGGCGGGCCCTGCTCCAGCCACCAGGTGGCGTTGGTCAGCACCGCCTCGACCCGGCTGGCCCCGAAGGTCTGCACCAGGCGCTCGGCCAGGTAGCCGCCGTTGCCGGCCGCATCGAGGGCGGCCCGCCAGCGCCGCAACCGGCGCAGTACATAGACCCAGACGTATTCCTGCTCGGTGTAGGGGACGTTGCGCATCTCCAGCACGAACAGGCTCCGCCAGCTGCGGTCCTG
The DNA here is from genome assembly GCF_042714595.1 of Phenylobacterium ferrooxidans. Classification (NCBI taxonomy): domain Bacteria; kingdom Pseudomonadati; phylum Pseudomonadota; class Alphaproteobacteria; order Caulobacterales; family Caulobacteraceae; genus Phenylobacterium; species Phenylobacterium ferrooxidans. The sequence continues at coordinate 92,038 of NZ_JAOTJD010000006.1, forward strand.
CAGCTCCTGCATCGGCCACAGCACCGAGAGGTCCGACGAGCGGGCGAAGTCCCCGCCCACCCCGAAGGCCGCCAGGGCGTTCAGCGCCTGCAGGATCGGCAGCAGCTGGCCCGCGCACCAGTCCTGGATGAAGGCCAGGCGCAGGTGGTCGGGCTGGTGGGCGAAGCTGTCCTCCAGGGCCAGGCGAAGCACCGGGATCTCGCCGTTCTCGGCCCGCTCGATCTGGTCATAGGCCAGCCAGGCCCCGCTGCCCCGCGACGGGATGGCGTCCAGCTCCTCGGCGGCGTGGGCGCCATACAGCTTGCGGATCTTTGCCACATAGGCCGCCCGGCCCTCCGGCGTCGAGATCTCGCCCTTCTTGATCGCCACCCGGTCGTAGAGCCCGTCGTCGATCGCGTCTTGGAAGGTCACCCGGTAGACGCAGCCCGCCTGGTCGCCGGCCCGGACCGCCTGAATCAGCCGGTTGAAGGCCGAGTTCATGCCGTTGTGGGTGGAGAGCACGGCCACCGAGCCCCCCAGCATCACCAGGGCCATGGCCGCCTTGATCAGCTCGTCCAGGTCATCGACGAAGGCCGCCTCGTCGATGCGCACCTTGCCCTGCTTGCCCCGCAGCGACCGTGGCCGCGACGAAAGGGCCTGGATGGAGAAGCCCGAGGCGAAGTCGATCCGGTAGGCCATGATGCCCCGGGTCTCGCCGGGCCGCCCCGGATCCTCGTCCTGGAACATGAACTCGCCCACCACGGCGTCCACGTTCATGAAGGCCTTGGCGAAGGCCGCGCAGGCCTCGATGTATTCCCGGGCCATGTCGTGGCTGTAGGAGATGTAGAGGATGTCGTCGCCGCCCTCGCCGCGGTTGGTGGCGGCGGTCACCGCGTCGTCCCCGGCGAAGGCCCAGGTCGCGCCGATCCGTCGGCTCTTCTCCACCAGCAGCAGCTCGTGAACGTGGGACAGCCGGATCATCTCCCGCTGGTACCCGTGGAAGACGCCGCCGCGTCCCAGGCGCTGCACCGCGTCCTGCAGGTCGGCCTGCGCGCTGGTGGTCGGCGGCAAGACCTCGGCCGCCCGGGCGTCCCGTGCGGCCGTGTCGTCGAGGCTCTCGATCGGCGGCCGTTCCATCAGCCGCCGTCCAGCTTTACGCCCAGGATCTCAGCGCGCACCTGGCGGGCGGTCTCGGCCGTCCAGCCCAGTTTCTTGCCCAGCCGGCCCACCTCGGCCGCGGCCTTCTTCAGGGCCTCCTGCTCGATCTTCAGGGACCGGTCGGCGTCGGTTTTCAGGGCGCTCGACACGTCTTTAAGCGAGGCGGCGAACTGCATCAGGCTCTTGGGGTCGAAGCTGTCCTCGTCCTCCAGCTTGCCGATCATGTCGAAGGCCAGGCTCTGGAAGGCCTGGATCAGCACCTGCAGCCCCTTGCCGTCGCTCACCTGGGGCCCGACCTCGGCGGCGAAGGCGTCGGCGAAGGCCTGGCTACGCTTGATGCGCTCGGAGATCCTGGCGAACTTCTGGCCATAGCGGTGGACCGCCGAGCGGCTCGGCGCGCCGGCCGTTGCGCCGTTGAACTCCAGCAGGCCCTCCAGCCGGGTCATCACCTCGTCCAGCTGCAGGCGGCCGGCGTTGAACTCCACCAGCCAGGCCTCCAGCGCCTTGCGGGCGCCCTCGGGCAGCCGCTCGATCGAGGAGCGCGGCGCCATGCTCACCCCCTCGGCGTGGGACGGCGGACACCCGGCGTGACGGTGCGGCCGTCGGCGACGTCGCAGCCGCGCTCGGTCAGGGTCGCCACCACCAGGTCGCCGGCTGCGACGTTGGTCAACAGCCGCTGCTCGGCCAGCCAGGCCAGCTCGGTCTTCACCTGGTCCCGCGTCGCGGTCAGGCCCAGCTCGTCCACGGCCGAGTGCAGGATCGAGCTGTTGGCCCGGCAGGCCGGAGCAGTGTTCAGCACCTTCAGGATCGCGAGCCTCAGGTGTTCGGAGAAGTGGGCGGCATAGTTCATCAGGGACGCTCCACGCCCTTGGCGAGGAAGAACCCCTCGATGCGCTGCACCCCGGCGTTGGTGGAGGTCACCTCCCGGCCCACGGCCTTCACCTCGCCCTCCACCCGGGCCAGGTCGGCCTTGGTGGGCAGGTCCAGGATGTCGCTGCGGATCTCGGTGATCTGTCCCTCGGCCTTGATGATCCGCTCGCCATGCTCGTGGACGATGTCGGAGATCTCCCGGTCGCGAGCCTGCAGGACGGCAGTGGCCTCGGCGACGATCTTCTGCACCTCGCTGCGGGCGAACTGGCGCATGGACCAGGCCGCCCAGGCGGTCACCGCGTTCAGCACCACCAGGGCCATCGGCCAGTACTTCATCAGGGCCGCGATCACGGGAGGCTCCGAGCATGCAGGGCCAGCCGGCGCTCATGGGCCTCCTGGCAGGTGAGGCAGCGGATCGCCTCCGGCCGGGCCGCCAGGCGCTCGTCCTCCATGGGGTCGTCGCAGTCGGCGCAGACCAGCACCCCGAACACCACGTCGCGCCGCCGCTCGCCGGCCAGCGCCGCGGCGAGCGCGAGGTCGCGCCGGAACGCCTCGAACCTCTGGGCGTCGTCGATCACGTCGGTCATGGCGCGGCGCGCCTGGCGGTAGGAACGGAAAAGGCGGCGGTTGGGCTCACGGCGGGTCCACGCAAAACCCGGCTTGCGCCGGGGGATTTCACGTGTGCAGCATCAGGCTTCAGGCGAAGCGCGTAGCCCCGGACAGATGTCCGGACCGCACTTCGGATCTAACCGTCAGGCTGACGCGGACAACGCGCGCCCGAGCTTCCCAGGCTCGAAGATGGGTTGGAGTGATCACTAGGGTGAAGGCGTGACAGCGGCTGAGTTCATCGCGAAATGGAGCGACGCGACGCTTCGCGAGCGGCAGGGATCGCAAGAGCATTTCCTCGACCTATGTCGCCTTCTCGAACAGCCGACGCCGGCCGCCGACGATCCCCACGGTGATCGCTACTGCTTCGAGCGTGGAGCCACCAAGGCAGGCGGCGGTGATGGCTGGGCGGATGTCTGGCGACGAGGCTGTTTCGGTTGGGAGTACAAAGGACCTCACAAGGACCTCAATGCCGCGTTCCGCCAGCTGAGCATCTACGCCTCCGCACTGGAGAATCCGCCCTATCTGGTCGTTTCGGACATGGTCCGCATCGTGATCCACACAAATTGGACCAACACGGTCAGCCAAGTTATCGAGCTATCGCTTGAGGACCTGCGCGAACCGGCCAAGCTGGCCCTGCTGCGTCAGGTGTTCGAGGGCTCTGACAAACTTAAGCCGGGTATCAGTCCCCAGGACCTGACCGCCAAGGTGGCCGCGCGTTTCGGCGATTTGGGCCGGCGACTTCAGGACCGCGGTCACGATCCCCGGGAGGTTGCCCATTTTCTAAACCAGCTGGTCTTCTGCATGTTTGCCGAGGACGCTCGACTATTGCCTGAGGGACTGTTCACGCGTGTGGTCCGAGCCACCGAGAAGAGACCCGACCTTGCCGCCGACCAGCTGTCTGACCTTTTCACCAGAATGCACCGGGGCGGATTCTTTGGAGCGGACGTCATCCGCTGGTTCAACGGCGGACTGTTCGACGGAGCGGCTGTACTGCCGCTGGAATCCACGGATCTGAAACTGATCGGTGACACAGCAGCCGAGCATGATTGGTCCGAGATAGACCCAGCGGTATTCGGAACGCTATTCGAGGAAGCCCTGAAAGCTACCCGAAAGCGAGCGGCGTTGGGGGCTCATTACACCGACCGTGCCAAGATATTGAAGATCGTCGAACCGGTAGTGATCTGGCCGCTATCAGCTGAATGGGATGCCGCGCTGGCCGAAATCAAAGCTCACGCCGCCGCGATGACCGCTGCAGACGACGAACGCAGGGCAATCCTTGAGGCGGCTGGGGCTGAAATGAAGGTCGATCCCGCCGCGGCGCGGGCGGGCGAATCGGGTCGGCGCAAGAAGGTAGCCGCCATCGTTCGTAGGAAGAGCATTGCCTTCGGCGCAGCGCAGGCCCGGTTGGAGGGGTACTTGGGCAGCTTGGCCGCCTATCGGGTGCTTGACCCAGCCTGCGGCTCCGGAAACTTCCTCTATGTCGCCCTGCAGGCACTGAAAGATTTGGAGCTAAAAGCGATCGTGGACGCCGAGCGGGCGGCAGGTATTCCGCAGCAGACTCCGCGCGTCGGTCTAGACAATGTTCGTGGCATCGAGATTGAGCCCTACGCCGCCGAGCTGGCCCGCGTCACATTGTGGATTGGCGATCTTCAATGGATGAAGCGAAACGGCTTCACAGGCTGGTCCGAACCGATCTTGTCCAACCTGGCGCAGATTGAAAATCGGGATGCGCTTCTGAATGAGGACGGCACGGAGGCGGCTTGGCCGGAGGCCGATGCGATCATCGGCAACCCGCCCTTCTTGGGTGACAAGAAGATGATTGCCGACATCGGTGAGGACTATGTCGCAACGCTGAGGAAAACCTATCTCAAACGAGTGCCAGGCGGCGCCGATTTCGTCACCTACTGGATCGAAAAGGCCTGGCGGGCGGTCGACGGAAATTTTGATCGACGGGCGGGATTGGTCACCACGAACTCTGTCCGCAATGGCGCGAGTCGTAAGGTGCTTGATCCCATCGCCAGCGCAGATGCCATCTGGGACGCGTGGTCCGACGAAGACTGGGTGCTCGATGGAGCGGCAGTTCGAGTGTCAATGGTGGCGTTTGGTTCAGGGTTCATCGAGCGCAGGCTTCAGGGGACTCCGGTCCGCCGAATAAACTCTGATCTCACGTCCGGTTCGGTCGATCTCACCAAAAGAGCCGTTCTCAAGGAGAACGAGAACACTGCTTTCGTCGGCGTTATATTAAACGGCGACTTCGAAGTTCCTGGGGATTTAGCCCGCCGCTGGCTTCGCAGCCCCGCCAATGTCAACGGGCGACCGAATAGCGACGTGCTTCGACCGACGTTGAACGGCGACGACTTCAATGGCGATCGCCCCGACAAATGGGTCATCGACTTCGGAACAAGCCGAACTGAGGCCGAGGCCGCGCAATATGAACTCCCATTCGCGGCCATCGAATCCGTCGTTAAGCCGTATCGGCAGAGACTGAACTCAACCGGCGGGTTCGCCCTTAGGGCAGACAACGAGCGCATTCATTGGTGGCGGCATGCTCGACCGCGACCAGCCATGCGGCAGGCCTTAAGTGGATTGGGCCACTATATCGCTACGCCAATGGTCTCCAGCTATCGAACATTCGGATTCCTCTCAGAAAGCATTCTGCCAGACCAAAAGCTGATCGCCTTTTCGAAGGCGGATATGACTTTCTTCGGAATACTGGAGTCGGTGCATCATCGCGTGTGGACGTTGCGCACCTGCTCATGGATCGGCGCGGGCAATGACGTCACCTATGCGGTCTCATCCACCTACCAAACTTTCGCATTTCCCGAGGGGCTGACACCGAACATTCCGGCCTCGAACTACGCAGCGGATCCGCGCGCCCGTGCGATCGCGGAGGCGGCGTCAGAGCTAAACCGGTTGCGTGAGCTTTGGCTGAACCCACCGCAACTTGTTCGGGTTGAGCCTGAGGTCGCCCCTGGCTATCCCGACCGGGTCGTTCCTATTGGTGATGAAGCAGCACGAGTGCTGAAGACCCGCACCTTAACCGACCTCTACAGTGAACGTCGGACGTGGCTGGATCTCGCCCACAGGCAGGTGGATGAGGCGGTCGCCGCCGCTTACGGTTGGTCTGCAGACCTGTCAGACGATGAAATTCTGGAGCGCTTGTTGCGCCTCAACCAGGAACGTTCCAGCTCATAACGCCCCCTAGTCCCGATCAAACAGCGGCAGCCCCTCGGCCGCCGACTTCCTGACCTTCTCCCGCACCCGCCTCACGGTCCGCTCGTGGACGTCCACCGCGAGCGCGATCTGGCTGTGGCTGGCGCCCTTGGCCATCATCTCGGCCGCCGCCCGCTGTCGGCCGCGCTGGCCGCGCAGGGTGGCCATGGGGATCGTCACCTTCTCGGTCCCCAGGGCGTCGACGATCCGTCGCGCGGCCTCGGCGCCCACCATCTGGGCCAACCGGCTATTGGGTCGCGCCGACAATTTCAGCTCCGTCCCGCCGGCCCGCAGCGCCACCTGGGTGGCGGCCTCGTCGCCGCCGTGCTCGGCGACGATCGCCAGGAAGCCGGTCCAGCGGGTCACCGGTCGGCCGCCTCGGGCCGCGGCATCTCGGCGGACAGATGGCGGGCCAGCCGGTCCAGGTCAGCCTCGGTCAGGGTAGCGTAGTTCGGATAGGGTTTGCCGAGCCGCTCGACTTGGGCGCTCACCAGGCGCGCCTTCAGGGTCCAGACTTGGCGGTCCGGCTTGATGCTGGCGAGATCCTGCGACCAGCCCGCGCGCTCGGCCATCTGCTTCAGCGCCTCGATCAGGCGGAAGCCCTGGGACTGGTCGGCCCACTGCAGGCGATCGACGCCGAGCTGCCGTTTAGCGAAGGCTTCCAGGGTCCTCTCCGAGGGCTCGCGCACGGCGCCCAGCTGATGCAGCGAGATCCACAGCGCTCGGGCCTTCTTCGCCACCGGATGTTTGGCCGGAGGCCGCTCGGATCTGGGCGCCGGCGGTTTGCGCTGAGGCGCCGCTGGGCGCGCGCCATTCGGCGTCCAGCCGAGATCTTCGCGGTAGTGGGCGAGCACCTGGATCAGCTGGCGGTCGGTGCAGTCGGCTGATGATCGGAGGCCGGTTATCTTCTCCAGGACGTCGCGGCGAGCGTCCTCGTCCAGGCCTAGATCCTTGGCGCCCAGATGGATCTTCGCCAGCAGGGCGCGACGGTCTGAAGCTTGGAAGGCCGGCGTGGTCATGCGAGCCTCTGGTTGAGCGAGGGGGAAGCTTCGAGATGCAGATCACAGTCTCTTGGCGGCATGCAGTGTATGCTGGCACCGCTCTTTCGATCTGCGCCGTGGGATGGGTTGGCGGGTTTATCGCGGGCAAGGGATTTTGGAGTCAGGAGTCCGCCGGCTGGGCGCAAGCTGTTGGCACCTTCGTCGCAATCTGGGCATCGACGTTGGTCACCCTTGCCGTGCGTCGGGCCGAGCGAGCGGACGCAATTTCCGACGCCCGAGCACACGCCATGGACGCAGCGCTGCGGCTCGTCGCAAACGTCCTCGTCACCGAGCAAGCTGCGGAGGACGCCGCCGCAAACCTGGACGTGCCCGCAACCTGGTGGCTTAGGGAGTTGCAGGAGCGAGCGCGGCGCATGGGCCACATCCGTGAAGATCTTCGGGCGGCGAACGGGCCGACTATTGCCCCCCCTGAACTGCGCGCGCACCTGAACTTGGCATACAGTTATGCTGAGGGAATGGAGCGAGCTCTCCATGAGCTCGACGACCGTCCCAATGAGATCGATTTGCGACGGATTGGAAGCTTCGCCGACTTGGCGAGGAAGGCTGTCGATCAGGCGCTCGGTGTGGTGGGCGAAGAGCCGCTGAGCCTTCATCTCTAGTGCGTTGCCGCCAAGTTCAAGGACCGACCAGGTGGTGGTCTCTCGGAGGAGTCGAACTTTCAGACGGCGAGCCATCACTCGGCCCTCACTGTGGCGGTAGCCCGTCCAAGCTTCGTCGTCGCATAGACGGTCGGCTCGCTGAACAGGCCGCCCGACACTCGCTCGGCCAGGCCCTTGGCCACCAAGCTGACGATCAGGGACGAGGCAATCGACGTTGAGCGGAAGATTAGCCCGGCCGCTTCGGCGGCGGTGATCGGACCGTGCAGCATGCGCTCTAGGATGACGCCGGCCAGCCCTGCCGGTGGCCTTAGCTTTGGCGCGTTGCAGGTGCAGCACATGGCTCCGAAGACATGTTCGACGGTCTCCATCGCCGCCTCGACGTCGCCCTCGATCTCGTCAGGGCTGAGATCGGCCAGCAGCGCCCAGGCAAGCCGGCGCGCTTCCCGGGCCCCGATCTCGAAGTAGTCGGGATAGCGGCCATCCCTTGGGTGAACCCGCAGGATCACTGTGTCTCTCAAGGGAACACGGCAACGGCCGACCTTCGTGGCCGGCGTGGATCCGAGCGCCGTGGTCATCCGCGCGACCTCCGAGCATGGGGGACGATTGTGATGACGCGGCCCGTGTCGACGACGAGGGACACGCCGAGCTGGGGAACGCGCACATGGACCGCCCCCTGAGCGGCCCATTGCTCCCGCCCCTGGTCGAGGATTTCCGCCCGCACCGCTTCGATGTCGATGCCGCGAACGGCTTCCAACCAGCGCACCACGGCGTGGTCGCTCACGGTGGGCTCAAACAGGCGTGGGAACTGCATCAGGCGGCCCTGCCGATGCTGCGAAGCCGCGGCTGCACGGCAACCCTGTCGCCGCCAGCCGCCACCGCGGCACGCATGGCCTCGATCGCGGCCGCAAGCGGCGGCCATTCTGCGTCAGTGATCACCGCTTCGCGACGATGTTCACGCCACCGGCCGTGAACCTCGGACACTAGCCGGTGCTCAAAGTCCGACAGGACGTCCGGCGCGCGGCCGAGAAGCACTCCCGCCGACAGCAAGGCCATAGCTTGATCGTCGCTGAGCGCCATCACGCCACCGCCGACATGTCGATGGCCACGTGCTCCCACCGCGCCCCGATCCGGGCCTTGCGATGGATCTGGACGTACTCCTTGGTGCCCATCGGGCGCTCGGCCGCCCGGATCAGGGCCATGGCCTCCTTCCACAGCGGCTCCTCGATATTGAGCCGGGTCAGGTAGAGCAGGTTCGCGCGGTTGATCTGGCCAGCCTGGTCGACCTGGAAGGCGTTCTCCACCACCGCCACCAGCTTGGCGTCGGCGCCCTCCGACCAGGTGCGCAGGCACTCGGTCACCTTGGTCTTGGCCAGCTGCAGCTCCGGCCCGAACACCGTCAGGTCGGCGATCTTCACCGACACCTTCAGCAGGCCGTCGAAGGTGGTCAGGGTGATGTTGCCCTTCTCGCCGCCCACCGTGGTCCCGTGTTCCTGGGCCAGCATCTCCTTGACCGAGGCGATGTCGTCGATGGTGTGGTCGCGGAAGCGAGCGATCTGCGCCTGCAGCTCCAGGGCGAAGGCCACTACCTTGCGGACCGCCTCGTCCTCCAGGAGGTGAGCGGGCTGGATCATCTCCTGCGGGATCCAGCGCCCCTTGGGGTCGGACTGGTGGGGCCTGCCGTTGATGAGGGCGATGTGCGCCGGCGGAGCGACTTCGGCCTCAGGGGTGGCTTGCGGGGGGGGCTGGCCGATGAATTCAGCGGCGGTCATTCAGTGTCTCCGAAGTGCGGGCCGGCGAGCTGACGCTGGCCGGTGGGAAGTTGTGAAAGGAAGGCGTCGCGGGCGGCGGCGCGCTGCGCGGCGCGGATGCGGGCCGGATCGTGGCGGTGGGTGAACAGCTCCGGCCCGCGTCCCACGACCCGGCGAAACAGCCGCCAGGTGCGCAGGACGCGGAGCGGGTTCACTCCTTGCCTCCCCGGGTGACCGTGAAGGCGCTACGGCGGGCGAGCGCCTCAACCTCCATGGGCGGCAGCGGGGCCGGCAGCAGCACCTCGTAACCCGCCTCGACCTTTCGCAGCAGGCGGTCGAGCTCCCCGGGGGTCAGGGTGTTGCTGTTGATCTGCGCCCGGATCTGGCGGGCGGCGCTCTTGCCCTGACGGGCGGTGTCCAAGCTGTCCATGGGTCTGTCCTCCGTGGGGATCAGCGGGCGAACGCCACCCCGGAGAGCTGCGAGAACGCGCCCTTCAGGTGGCTGATGGAGAGGGGTTCCTCGGCGCCACGGGCGGCCAGGATCGCGGCCTCCATGGTCATCTCGATGTTGCGCAGGCCGCCCGGCTTGGCGGCGATCTCCAGGCAGAAGCCGATCTCGGCCTTGGTGATCACCTCGCCGTTCTCCGCGGCCCAGGCCTGGGCCAGGGCGGCGGCGTCGGCCGCGTTGGGCGCCACGATCCAGCGGCGCTGGGCGAACCGGCTCGACACCTGGGCGAAGGTGGACTTGGTCCCGGTGGGCCCCACCCGCGAGGAGGCGACCTCGTTGCCCAGCAGGGCCACGCCCACCGGGATCGCCGTCTCCCGCGACCGGTCGTTGATCGCCCGCAGGGCCTCCAGGGCCAGCTCCGATAGGTGCTGGGCTTCGTCGATGCAGATCAGACCCTTGGCCTCGGCGGCCACCTTCAGGATCTTGGCCATCAGCTGCTGCGGGGTGCCCCGCGCGTCGGTGACGCCCATGGCCGCCAGGATCTCAAGCAGCATGGTGGGCACCCCCCGGGTCGAGGGGTCCATGGCCGTGTACCAGGTGCGCGGATAGTCGGCCTTGAACTGCCGGGCGGTGGCGGTCTTCGACACCCCGGGATTGCCGGCGATCAGCACCATCCGGCCGGTCTCGCGGGCATAGGCCAGGGCTGCCGTGATGGTCTTCGACCCCGAGAGCGGCTGGAAGGCCGGGATCTTCGGCAGCTGGCGGCGCAGATCGGCCGCCTCGGCGCGGGCCTTCAGCCACTTGTCCAGCTGGCTGGCGATGGTGGCGTTGTCGCCGGGATAGCTGTTGCTGAGGAACTGGCTCAGCGACGAGCTGGGGACGCCGGACTGGCGACAGACCTCGGCCTGGGTCAGGCGATCGTCGGCCATGGCGTTGCGGGTGTCGGTCCGCAGCGCCGCCAGTTCGGCGTCGCTGAACTCGGTCTTGCCCGGGTTGATGTTCATGCTACTCAAGCTCCTGTTTTGACGTGCTATCGAGCCCGTCCGGGGTTGCCGCCCCGGGCGGGCTTTCCTCATCCGCGGCCGAGAACGCGGTCGAGGCCGCGCTCCCAGTTGGCGTCGAAGTCCGAAGACGCTCCTGCCGGCTGGCCGAGCTGCTCGGCCTTACGGGGGGCGGTGAAGTTGGGGCGAACCACCTTGGGCGCCTCAGGCGCGGCCTCGGGTTCGCCGATGGACGCCAGCTGGGCGGCCACGTCCCGCGGCTCCAGGCGGCGCAGGGCGTTGGCCCGCAGCTTCTCGGCCCGGACATAGTCGCGCACGGCCTTCCGCTGGCCACGGCCGTCGCTGAGGTTGTCGAAGCTGCCGGCGCCCATGCGGTCGGCCTGGGCCAGCAGCCGGCCGTCCAGGCTGTAGACATAGGCCGGCAAGGCCATCTGCTCGGGGTCGAAGCGGACGGTCACGCGCTGGCGCTTCAGGTCGGCCAGGGCCGGCGACCAGTAGCGATGGCCCTCGACGGTCACGGCGCCAGACTTCGGGTCCATGCTCACCGGCTTGGAGGCCAGCATGCACAGCCGCAGCTGCTCCGGCGTCAGCATCCGCGGCGCCCGGCCGGCCATGCCGGCTTCGAACACCTGGTTGAAGGACCGCCCGTTCATGCCCGCGCCGCGGCGGCCGGCCTGGTCGTTGTAGAAGGCCAGCTCGCGGGCCACGACGTGGGCGAACTCAGCATAGGGCACGGCTCGCGACCCGTAGTTCTCCGGCTTGGAGGTGGTGTTGTGGCCGGTATAGGCGCCGACGAACTCCGGCCCCTTGGCGATGTCGTGGGCGAAGTTGCGGAAGGCTCGCTCGATCGGTTTGGCCTGGCCCCAGTAGGGGGTGGCGAACAGGGCCTTGATCCCCAGGGTCTTCAGCAGGCCCGCCGGCTCCTCCTCCGGGGTCTTGCCCCAGCGCAGGCGATGCTGGCCGCCGGAGATGGCGGCGGCCGCGTTCTCGCGGCCGTTGTCCATCAGCAAGGTCTCGCAGAGCCCGAAGTCGCGGAAGGTGTCCCCCAGGGCCAGTCGGACCAGGTGGTGGTTCAAGGTCATGTCGTGGCGGATCGCCAGGATCTTGCCGCTGGCGATGTCCTGCACCGCCAGCGACAGCGGCCGGGAGATCGTACCGTCAGGCCAGGCGACGCGGACGTCCCAGGTGTGGCCGTCGAGGTTGAGGATCTGCATGGGGGCGATGGAGCCCCGGTCGCGCTGCAGGTGCGGGAAGGCGTGGTTGAGGGCCTCGGGGCCGTAGCGGAACAGGGTCTGGGCGGCGGGCGGGACCTCGGCGTCCATGCGCCGCTGCAGGGTCTTGGCCGACGGGACCGCCCAGCCCATCTCGGCGGCCTTGCGTTCCAGCCTGCGGAAACAGGCCGCGTGGGTCGGCTTGGACTGCGTCAGGTAGAGGCCCTTGTAGAGCTCCCATCCCTCGTCGGCGCACGCGGCCTTGGCGGTGCGGCCCTGATAGGCGGGCGCCAGATAGGCGCAGCGGTCCTCCGGCGGCACGCCGGCGATCAGGGCGAACCATCCGTGGACGGTGCTGCTGCAGAGGCTCTCGTGCTCGCCCCTCAGGCGGGCCTCGCGCACGGTCTGGCGGACCACCTCGTCCACCGCGGCGGTCTTGCGCATCCCATGCCGGACCAGCGCCTCCACCTGACCGATGACGTCGAGCCGGTGATAGGCCTGGGCCTTCATGCCCGCCGGCAGGCGCTCCCAGCGCAGCCAGGCGCCCTCGCGGTCGGGCCGCTCGGCCTGGGCGCGCCCGTGGGCGGCGAACATCAGCTTGGCCCGGGCGGCCTCGGGCAGCAGCGAGACGTGGTACTCGACCCCGCCCCCGCGCGCCTTGCGCTTGCGGGCCAGGGCGCCGCGCAGATCGCAGGTGCGGGCCTCCCAGCCCTCCCGGTCGATCTGCAGCTGCATGCCGCGCTTGGTGGTCGGCAGGCCGGGCAAGCCCAGCGCCGCCAGTTCCGCGGCCGAGAACCAGTCCTGGGCGCCCGCCATCACCGGCCCCTCGGTTTGCGGAACTGGACTTCCAGCGGTGCGGCCTCGCGGGCCTGCTTGGCGCGCCTCAGCAGCTCATGGCCCTGGCGCTCCAGCAGCGAGGCTTCGGCGTGCAGGGCCTCCTCGCCCTTCAGGACGATCAGGCCCTCGTTGCGCAGGATGAAGTCCCACAGCCAGTCGCAGCCGGTGGCCCGGACGAAGGCGATCCAGCGCACGATGGAGATGGTGTGCGAGGTGCGGCTCTCCGAGGTGTAGGCGTAGAGCTGCGCGGTGGTGACCTCGTCATCCACGAGGATCTCGCTCATCTCGGCGGCGATCACGGGGACCGTCTTGCCCGAGGTGCGCACGGCCTCGCCCATCGCCGTGGCGAAGGCCCGTTTCAGGTCTAGTGAGGTCGGCAGGGTCGAGGGTTGGCGGACCGGGAAATACTGGCCCGCGCTGAACAGGTCGCCCGTCCGGGTGTCGCCCTTGGCCTTAACCACCCCCGGCCTCCGTGAGGCTCCAGCCCTCCGGCAGCTTGCGCCCGGCCAGGTCATGCAGGATGGCCGCCCGGCCCGCGGGCGTGGCCTTGCCCCAGAGTCCGCGGAAGGCCTTCAAGGTCTCATCGACCGGGGTTTGAACGTCGCTCGAAGGGGCATTCCCGGCCGCGATGGCCCGGGCGTCGCCGACGCTCTTGGTCGCGCCGCTGAGCAGGATCTCGGCGACCTTGGCCTGCTCGGCCTTGTCGCCGATGGCCGCGAGCTGGCGCAGGGCGCCTTCGTTCCTGGCGACCGGCGTACCGTGCAGCTGGGCGCGCAGGTCGGCCGGCAGGCCGTTCACCGTGGCCCAGGCCCGCTCGACGGTCCGCCGGGTGATGCCGAGATCGCCGGCCGTCTCGACGGCGAACCCCATGGTCTCCGGGAATTGCGACATCCTGTCGGTTTTCGCGGGCCGGCCCCGCTTGGGCTTGGCGTCGCCGTCCACGACGACGATTCGGTCGGGGTTCCGCCTCGCCCAGATCGCGTGGCGGGCCAGCAGCATCTCGGCCCGCTCAAGCGGGTTGAGGTCGGGCGCCAGCAGGTTCTCGTCGATCTCGATCTGCTGGGCTTCGTCATCGGTGAGGATGCGGACCGTCGAGGGAATGGTCTTGTGACCCTCGGCCGACCAGGCGGCGATGCGGTGAGCCCCCGCCACCAGCTCGGTGACCGAGGAGCCATCCTCCCCTGGCACAGGCCGCAGGGTGATCGAACCGAAGAAGCCGTTCTCCTGCATCGAGACCCGGAGGTTGGCGACCTTTGACGGGTTGATCGGCCGCAGACGGCGGCGAACGACGATCTGACTGATGGGGAAATCGACGGGTGCGGAGGTCGCCATGTCTAAGCGCGCCCCGCGATTTGACCGTGCGCGCCAGCACGATTTTGATTAAGTTCATCACGAACGTGACGGCGCGGTTTGCGATTCCCGTCGCGGAAATAGCGGTCTGGCCACAGCAGATGGAGAGAGACGCCCAGGAACTCTGAAATGACTTTCTCGGCCGCGGGCTGGGGACGAAGCAGCGCGGCGCGACAGGCGCTCTCGCAAAGATCGTTCTCCAGGGCGAGCGCCGTCAGGGACCGGCCCCGCTTGCGGATCGCCCCTTTGATGTCCTCCGCGTGCCAGCCTTTGGCCATCACTGTTTCGATGCTCCAATCACGTTCGTGATTTAGCATCCGTATTTGGATGGAAGTCAAGAGTTCGCTCTGCGCGCGAGCACGATGGACGCCGAACCTGATCTAGATTTCGATGGCGACGGGTTTGCTCAGCGAGCGCGCGAGGCCATGTTCCCCGAGAAGATCACCGCCTTCGCCGCCCGGGTCGGGCTGCCGCAGGCCACTGTCTCCAAGATCCTGAGCGCTGGCGGCGTCGCCGGCCCGCGCGTGGACATCGTCGCGCGCATCGCCAAGGGCCTGAACGTCTCTCTGGACTGGCTGATCCTGGGGATTGGCGACGGCCCCTCCGGCGACACCGTGGTCCGCATCCCCCGCTATGACGTCCAGCTGGCCGCCGGCGCCGGCGCCTGGAACGAGGGCCGCAAGCTGCTGGAGGACGTCCCCCTGACGGTCACCTTCCTGGAGCAGCAGTTCGGCCGCCGCAGCGCCACGGGCCTGGCCTTCGTCAGCGCCCGCGGCGACTCCATGGAGCCCACGATCACCGACCGCGGCCTGGTGCTCCTGGACCAGACCGTCACCAACCCCTTCGACGACGTTTTCGCCTTCCTCCTCGACGGCGAAGCCCGGGTGAAACGCTTCCGCCTGCTCACCGACGGCCTGATGCTGATCTCCGACAACCCCAACTACCCCGCCGAAACCGTCCAGGGCCCCGCCCTGAAGCGCCTCCAGGTCATCGGCCAGGTGCTGGGGGTTCTGCAGAAGATCTAGGGGCGCCAATGACCGACGACGACTTCATCGCCCTCGACCGCGCCGCCGCCCGCGCCGCCCTCCAGGCCATGCCCGCCGACGAAGCCTCCGCCAAGCGCGTCGCCTACATGCGAGCCCACGGCGTCACCGCCGACCCCTTGATGCACGCCCCACCCGGAGCTCAGCCTGCCGCCCGCTCCGCCATGCGAAGCATCGGCATCGCCCTCGTCGTCATCGGCGCCGTCATCGCCGCGATCTCCCTGGCCCTGATCGCGACGGCCGCGGACGAGCCGCGCCTCTTGCCGCTGATCTGGCTCGGATTGGGTTCATCCATGAACGGCCTGGGCGTGGTCATGTGGATCGCGGGGACGATCGAGGACCGCCTGATCGAGATCAGGGATCGGCTTCCGGCCGCACGCTAGGGAAAGCCTGACGTCTGGGTCCCCAAGGGATCGGCACGCCGTCAGCGGAACCTGTGCCGAAGGTCCGTTTTTAGCTCGGAGACCAACGTCGCCCACCACCCATAGCGGACCTTCGAGATGTCCGCTTTCAGGGAAGGTACGCCGCTCACAGCGTTGACCTAGTCCGGCCAGCCGCCCCAGAAGCGTGCGCACTAGTGCGCTTTCGCCTCCATGGCCTCGGCGAATACTCAGTCTACCTGACCTTCGGTTCTCGCGCCCATTTTAAGAAGGCGTCCACATCGCTGAGCTGCTGATCCACGCACTCCGCGCAAACTTCCTCATAGACTTTATAGCCGCGTTGTAGGGCCTGCTGATTGAATAGCCCGATTGGACCACTAGATGCCCATTCAACGCTGGATGGAACCGAGGTCGGTTTTGAGGCATCCGAGGGGAGCGGCGAGTGCGCAAAATTTTCAATGCTGATCAGCGCCCCAGTGCCATCACACGACATTTTAACAAGCTTTGTGATTTCAACTTTCTGGTAATGAGGTATTTTGGCCGCATCGCTATCAACTGTTGATAGCTTCATCAATATATCAGCGCATCCCATTGCTCGTTCAGCCGCTAACAGATTCTCCGCTTGCTTTTCGTCTCGCGCTTTCTCGGCCTTGTTTTGCTCGTTGAACTGGACGGCGATTATGATCCCAACAGTCGAGAGTATGGAAGCACATGCCACGCTCGCAGCAGCGATGACAGTTTGAACTCGCATGTAGGTCAGTTCGACCTGTCGCGTGGTCTTCACGCTTTCGCCCTCCGTCAAGACGCCCCGCCACCATCGCAGGAACTTTACGGGCCGCAAGGCTAGGTTGGCGGCCGCTTCCCACCCCAAGCTGACCTTGGCGGGTCCGCTTGTCGCCTCATGGGTTTCTCGGCGCGAGCGACCCTGAACACCCAAGGGTGAGCTTCTGACCACGAGGCCCGGGATCGAGTTCCCGCTTCAGGCCCGCCGACGGAGCGTCTTCGGGAGGGCGATCCACGCATATGTTGTTGGCCTAATGAGGCTTTTCCGAAGTGGGAACCGCAGAAGAACTAAGAACTGAAGTTCTCACTTAATCCCCCACGCCCTGCGGCCCGGAGCCCCATTTTCGACCGCCCAACCGAGGCGCCCAATCCCGCCTTCGAGCCCCACCAACCCACACCCGACCCTTACAGCCCAACGGTTTGCTCCAAGCGCGCCCGCCACCACCCCAAACACGCTTCGAACGCGAACCCCCTGTCTAAAGGCCGAGGCCTGATAGACTGTCTAAACTGCCCCCAGAGGACAGAACCGCCCCCTTCCTCGGGACGACTGCACAGCCCCGCCGCGCCCGCCCAGATGGCCGAAAACCCAAATTTCCTCAGGGTTTCGTCCCACATGATCCCGCAACGTCCCGCCTCATCCCGTCACTCCGGGATCTAGTGTCCACTCACAGGCGCGCAGCAGGGCTGCGCGTCGCTGACGAAGAGCAACAACGGAATTTCAGAAAGAGCCCTCACCCTACCCTCTCCCACAAGTGGGAGAGGAGGCGCTGAACTAGGATGCTCCCCCAGGCCTCAGGCTTTCTCCAGCACCTTCACGGTTTCCTGCAGAACGCGGCGCCCCCAGGAACTCAGGTCCTCGCGGGAGAGTTTGGCGCGCGCGGCGTCCAGGGCGGCTTCGCCATGACGCCGCCGCAGCATGTGGGCCTCGTCCAGGGCCTCTTCCTGGGCGCGACGCCAGCGCCTGTATGCACGGACGGGATTGAGGGTCATCTCAGCCTCGCTTGCTCGCCGCCTTCTAGCACATCGAACATGACGGAATGAGCAGGCCCCCCAATCTGGGGGCGGAGTCGTGCGCCGACCTCCTCAGGCGCCTATTACAGATGCGTCGCCGCGAACCGAAGGATCAGAACGGCTGGTCCTGCGCGCCGTCCAGGACCTCGACTCCCCGCGCAGGTCTGCTAGCTGCTCGGACCATGACCTCGTCACCCGGACGCTCCACCCCCCGGTCCACGCCCTCCAGGCCCACGGCGCCCGTGCGCGTGATGGGGATCGTCAACGCCACCCCCGACAGCTTCTCCGACGGCGGCCTGTTCCTCGACCCCGACGCAGGCCTCGACCACGCCTTGGCGCTGGTGGCGGCCGGCGCCGACATCCTCGACATAGGCGGTGAGTCCTCCCGCCCGGGGGCGCAGCCGGTCTCCGAGGCCGACGAGATCGCCCGCGTCGTCCCGCTGATCTCCCGGGTCCGCGCGCGGACCAGCGTCCCCATCTCCATCGACACGGTGAAGCCCGCCGTGGCCCGCGCCGCCGTCCTCGCTGGCGCCTCGATCTGGAACGACATCACCGCGCTGTCGGCCCCCGGCGCGCCGGAGACCGCCGCCGAACTCGGCTGCGAGGTCATCCTCATGCACATGCAGGGCGAGCCCCGCACCATGCAGGCCGACCCCCGCTACGGCGACGTGGTCGCCGAGGTCTGCGAATTCCTGCTGGCCCGCGCGCGGGTGGCCATGGCGGCGGGGGTGGCTCGCGACCGCATCTGGCTCGATCCCGGCATCGGCTTTGGCAAGACCCTGGAGCACAACCTCGCCCTGCTGGCGGCCCTCGACCAGATCACCGCCCTGGGCTTCCCCGTGCTGCTGGGCGCCAGCCGCAAGAGCTTCCTGGCCCGCCTCGACCCGGCCGCCCGCGACCCGGCCCACCGCCTCGGCGGCTCCCTGGCCGCGGCCCTGGTCGGCGCATTGGCCGGCGCGGCCTGCGTCCGCGTCCACGACGTCGCCGAGACCGTCCAGGCGCTGCGGGTGTGGGAGGCGACGCGCTGACTCCTCCTCTCCCCCTGGGGGACAGGAGGGCGGGTATTAGCCCCGCCCGATGAAGGGCATCTTGGTGGCCATCACGGTCATGAACTGGACATTGGCCTCCAGGGGCAGGCCGGCCATGAACACCACGGCGTCGGCGACGGCCTTGACGTCCATCATCGGCTCGGGCGCGAGTGTCCCGTCGGCCTGGGGCACGCCCTTGGCCATGGCCGCGGTCATCTCGGTGGCGGCGTTGCCGATGTCGATCTGGGAACACACGATGTCGAAGGGCCGCCCATCCAGGGCGGTGGACTTGGTCAGGCCGGTGATGGCGTGCTTGGTGGCGGTGTAGGCCGCCGACCGGGGCCGGGGGCTGTGGGCCGAGATCGAGCCGTTGTTGATGATCCGCCCGCCCCTGGGGTCCTGGGCCTTCATCAGCCGGATGGCGCCTTGCGTGCACAGGAAGGCGCCGGTCAGGTTGACGTCCACCACCCGCTTCCAGTGGGCGAGGCTGAGCTCCTCCATCGGCACGGGCGGCGCCCCGGTCCCGGCGTTGTTGAACAACAGGTCTAGCCGCCCGAACCGGGTTTTCACCGCCTCGAACAGAGCCAGGACGGAGGCCTCGTCGCTCACATCGGTGGCCATCGTCGTGCACTTGTCGGCCAATGTTCGTCGGGCCGTCTCCTCCAGCTCACCAAGTCGGCGGCCGGCCAGGAAAACGTGAAACCCCGCCTCCACAAGGGCTAGCGCGCTGGCCCGGCCGATCCCGGACCCGGCTCCGGTGACGATGGCGGTCTTGATGTCGGTGCTCATGGGGGTGAGCCTAGCTGAAAACCCCCGAGTCTTCCCTCCACGGAGACCACCAAATCCGCTATTGCCCCAGGATGGCTGACTCCCGCGGACGCGTCCTGATCATCGCCGGCTCCGACTCCGGCGGCGGGGCCGGGATCCAGGCCGACATCAAGACCGTCACCGCGCTCGGCGGCTACGCCGCCACCGCCATCACCGCCATCACCGCCCAGAACACACTCGGCGTCCACGGGGTGCATGCGATCCCCCCCGCCATGGTGGAGGCCCAGGCCCGCGCCGTCCTCGACGACCTCGGCGCCGACGCCGTCAAGACCGGCATGCTCGGCGACGTGGAGATGGTCGAGCGCGTCGCCGCGATCCTCGACACCGTAAGGGTTCCCGTTGTCGTGGACCCGGTCATGGTGGCCAAGGGCGGCTCCAACCTGCTCGCCCCCAATGCCGTCGACGCGGTGCGCGCCCTGATGATCCCGAGGGCCACCGTCCTGACCCCCAACGCTCCCGAAGCCGAGGCCCTCAGCGGCCTGCCGGTTCACACCACCGACGACCTGCGCCGGGCTGGCGAACGCCTGCTGACCCTGGGCGCCCAGGCGGTGCTGATGAAGGGCGGCCACGTCGAGGGCGACACCGTCATCGACGTCCTGATGACCCCTGACGGTGAGACCAGCTTCGAGGGCGAGCGCCTCGACACTCGCCACACCCACGGCACCGGCTGCACCCTGGCCTCGGCCGTGGCGGCCGGACTGGCCCAGGGTCTGAGCCTCACCGAGGCCGTCGCCCGGGCCTGGGCCTATGTCCACGAGGCCATGCGCCAGGCCCCCGGATTCGGCGCCGGCCACGGCCCCCTCGACCACGCCTGGCCCTTGCGGGGCAAGGCGTGAAGCATCGCGATGAGCTGGAGGCCATCCTCCGCGCCGCCCCCAGCCTGATGGCTGTCATGGAGACGGCGGCGACCCTGGAGCTTCCCGACTGGCTGATCTTCTCTGGGGCCATCTACCAGCGGGTCCTGAACCACCTGACCGGCCGCGACCCCGACCACGGGATCAAGGACTACGACCTGGCCTACTTCGACCCCGACACCTCCTGGGACGCCGAGGACGCCGTGATCCGCCGAGTGGCCAAGGCCTTCCAGCCGCCGGTCCGCGAGATGGTGGAGGTCCGCAACCAGGCCCGCGTCCACCTCTGGTTCGAAGCCAAGTTCGGCGAGCCCTACGCCCCGTTGTCCTCCAGCGCCCAGGCCCTGACCCGGTTCGCCAGCCCGCTGAACGCTGTGGCGGCAAGGCTCGAGGCGGACGGCGCCATGACCATCGTCGCCCCCTTCGGCCTGGAGGACCTGTTCTCGCTGACCTATCGCGAGAACCCCAATCGCCGGGTCTCAGGCTTCGCGCGCACCGCCGAGGCCGCCCGCAGCCGCTGGCCGGAACTGACGATCATTCCTCAGGCGTAGGTCTTGCGGATCTCCATCCAGCGGTCGACGCCGGTCAACGGGCCAAAGCCGTACTGGGCGTAGAGGCCGTGGGCGTCCCGGGTGGCCAGATGCATGCGCCGGAAGCCCTGCAGGTCCGGATGGTCGCTGATGAAGGCCATGATCGCCTTGCCGAGACCGGCGCCGCGATGGGCCTCGTCCACGAAGACGTCGCAGATCCAGCCAAAGGTCGCCCGGTCGGTGACCACCCGGGCCATGGCCGCCATCTGGCCGTCCGCCGCATAGACCCCGATGGTCAGGCTGCCGGCCACCGCCTTCTCAAAGGTCTCGCGCGGGATGCCGGCGCCCCAGTAGCTTTCGACCGATACCCAGTGATAGGCGCGCGCCAGGTCGAACCGGGCGGGCTCGTCGCTCACCGTGTAGCCGTTGTGCTGGGTTTGCATCGCCATCCCTCCCAAGAAGGTGGCGAGATAAGAGGAAACGGCGGCGGCCGCTAGGCTACCGCGGCCGCGAATCAGGTGGCGCAGGTCGAAGGGGGCGCCCCCCCACCCTCATGCGGCCAGCCTCGATCTTGGACATGTCCATCATCCAGTCGGGTGGCGGCGCGACCTGTGGCCGCGCCGCCCGCAGACCTAGCGACGGTCGCCGTAGCCGCCGCCGTAGCGGTTTGAGTCATTGGCCTCGACCCGGATGCGAGCCGAGAGGGTGTCGAAGCGGCGGTTCAGATCGGTCCGCTCCCAATTCGACAAGCCGTTGGCGCGATAGCGGTTTTCCAGACGGGCGATCGTCTTGAACTCGGCGCGCAGGCGCACGGCCTCGGCCCGTGAGATCCTGCCATTGCGGACGCCTTGGTCGATCCGGCGATCCAGGTTGGCCTGGCGCTGGTTGATGTTCTGCCAGCCATTGCCGCCGTTGCGGTCCTGGCGGTCGTTGCGCTCGAACCGGATGCGGTTGGACAGGGCGTCAAAGCGGCGGTCCAGGTCGGTCCGTTCCCAGGTCGACAGGCCGTCACGACGGTAGGTGGCTTCCAGGTTCGAGACGGCGCGGAAGTCGCTGCGCAGGCCGACGGCCTCCTGGCGGGTCAGATCGCCGCTACGGACGCCGGCGTCGATGCGCGCGTCGAGACTGGCTTGGCGCTGGTTGATGGACGTCCAGCCTTGGGCCGACGCGGCGCCGGCCGACAGGGCCAGGGCGGAGGCGGCGGCGAGAATGGTGAGGGTTTTCATCAGATAGTCTCCTTGGGTCGTTCTTCTCGTTCCACTCCTCGCAGACGACGAGTGGGGCGGGTCTTGGGGGGAAGGGTGTTTGTGACGCTTAGTGGCGATAGCCGCCGGCATAGTGGCCGCCGCCGCGGTCGCGGTCGTTCATCTGGGCGGTGACCTGCGCGCCGACGCGGTCGAGGCGACGGTCGAGGTCCTGGCGTTCCCAGTTCTGCAGGCCGTTCACCCGATAACGGGCTTCGAGACGGGCGACCTGGCGGACCTGTGTGCGGAGCTGGGTGGCTTCGCGCTGGGTCAGCTTTTGGCTGCGGACGCCCTGGCTGATGCGGTGTTCGATCTGCGCCTGGTGCGCGTTGATGTTGTTGGCGCCGCGGGGCGCCGCAGCGGCGGGGAGGGCGGCGGCGGTGAGGGCGGAGACCGCGACCAAGGTCAGGAGAATCTTCTTCATGGGGTTGGTCCTTTGATCTGTCCGCCGCCCCGTGTGGCGACGTTGACCCTAGAAGACCACACGGCCCCTGACGCTGATCTGAGCGCCGCGTTATTCTCGGTTCATCAGGTTTCGCGACTGCAACAGCTTGCCGCGCAACGAGAAACGGCCCCACCGTGGAGGCGGGGCCGCTCGTTCGCGTCAGAGTCTAGCGGCGATGGCCGCCGTAGCCGGCTCCGTAGTCACGGTCGTTGCGCTCGTAGCGCAGCTGGACCCGAATGGAGTCGAAGCGGCGGTCGAGGTCGGCGCGTTCCCAGCGGGTCACGATGCCGTCGGCGCGGTACCGCCAGGAAAGACGCTCCGTCAGGCGGACCTGCTCGCGGAGGCGAAACGCCTCGCGTCGGCTGATCTGGTGGTTACGCTCGGCGCGGTCGATGCGGAACTTCAACATGTCGGCGCGATCACCGCCGCGATCACCGCCGCGATCATCCCAATGCTCGCCACCCCGGTCATGCCGGCTATCGCCGCGATCATAGGCGCCATACGACTGAGCCGCGGCGGGGGCGGCGGCGGCGGCCAGGGCGGAAGCGGCCGCGATCGAAATCAGAATCTTCTTCATCTTCCATCCTCCTTGGATGTCCCGCAGCGCCGGTTGGCGTGCTTGAGGAGGAGATGAACATTTCGAACCTGAAACCGATCTGAGCCCGCCGTTGTCTGGCGTTCAGCTTCGCGGTCGCTGGGATCAGGCGGCGGCGGCGGCGGCGCTGGCGGCGGCCGCATTCTGGGCGGCGTCGTTGAGGGCGCGGCTGATGGCCTCGTAGAGCTTGGCGATCTCGATGGGCTTGGCCACGTGACCGTCCATCCCGGCCGCCAGGTATTCCTCCACCTGGTGCGACAGGGCGTTGGCGGTGAGGGCCACTATGGGGGTCCGGGGGCGGCCCTGCTCGCGCTCGGCGGCGCGGATCGCCCGAGCGGCGTCGATGCCGTCCATCACAGGCATCTGGATGTCCATCAGGATCAGGTCATAGGCGCCGTCGCGCCAGGCCTCGAAGGCCAGCTTGCCGTCGGCGACGATATCGATGTCGAGGCCCAGCGAACCCATGACCGCGGCCAGGACCTGCTGGTTGGTGGGATTGTCTTCGGCCGCCAGCAGCCGCAGAGCGCCTTCTTCCGGATTGTCCCCGGCGGACGCCGCGGCTGGAGCCGCTGCTACGGCGACGCCGCGTTCCAGGGGCAGTTCGACGGTGAAGGTCGAGCCCTTGCCCTCGCGGCTGTCCACCCAGATCGCGCCACCCATCATCTGGGTCAGCTCGCGGCAGATGGCGAGGCCAAGGCCGGTGCCGCCGAAGCGACGGGTGGCGGAGTTGTCGGCCTGGACGAACTTCTCGAACAGGGTCGCCTGCTTCTCGGCGGGGATTCCAAGTCCGGTGTCGCGCACCGTCAGCCGCACCGCGCCGGTGTCGGGGTTGAGGGAGAAGCTTGCGGCGACTTCGCCGGCTTGGGTGAACTTGACGGCGTTGGACAGCAGGTTGCCGACGATCTGACCCAGCCGGTCGGCGTCGCCACGCCAGGCGCCCTGTGCGGTCGCCTCGACTTCCAGCTTGAAATCGAGGCCCTTCTTCTCGGCCATGATCGCGAAGCTCTCACGAGCCGGGGCGATGGCGGACTCCAGGTCGAAGTCGTCGACAAGCAGGGTGAGCTTGCCGGCCTCGATCTTGGACAGGTCCAGCACGTCGTTCAGCACGGCCAGCAGCAGGCCGCCCGACTGGCGGATCACCTCCAGGCGCTCGCGCTGGATATCGTCCATCTGGCCCATGGACATGACCTCGGCCATGGCCAGGACACCGTTCAGCGGCGTGCGGATCTCGTGGCTCATATTGGCCAGGAACTGGGACTTCAAAGTATTGGCGGCGTTGGCGGCGTCGCGGGCCTCCACCAGTTCCTGCAGAGTCCTCTGCAGGGCCTGCTCGCGCTCGTCCAGCTTGGTCAGCAGATGGTTGAAGCTGGCGGTCAGGCTGCGGAACAGGGCGTCCTGCGCTTCCACCTGGACGGGAGCAAAGCTGCCGCTGGCCGCCACGTCATGCATGGCGTCGGACAGCTTTTGGACCGGCGCGATCACCCTATGGGCGAGCCCGCGGGCCAGGAACAGGGCCACGCCGACCCCACCGAAGAACAGGGCGCCGGTCAGGGCGACGAACTGGGGCAGCAGGGCGCCGAGCGCGGGCGGCATGACATCCACCACCAGTTCGCCCACACGCAGGCCTTGCACTTTCACCGGCGCGCGAATGACGTCGGTCCCGCCAGGCGCCCCCTGCGCGCGCTGGTAGGTGGCGACGATCTGGCCAGACGAGTCCAGCAGACGGGCGCTGGTCACCGACTGGGCCTGGGAGAGGGCGGAGATGGCGGCTCGGGCGGCCTGAGCGTCCATCTGCGACAGGGCCGGGCCTGCGGCGCCCGCGGTGATCTCCGACAAGGCCACGTGATTGATGTGGCTCTGCTCGCGAGCCACCGCCCACTGTTGCAGCATGAAGGTGAGGCAGGCGGCGATCAACACCACCATGGTCGTGATCAGGGCGATACCCGCCACGCGAGCATGGAACGTCGCGTTGTGCGCCGGGCCCGTTGCGCGAAGTTGTTGGGTCATGAGCGTCCGCAGTCCCGTCCAGCAATCGAGCTCTAAGCCAATTCTCCTAACGCTTCGCTTCCAAGTGCTCGCCTGTCGGGAGAATCCGTGTCCTTCCCGACACAGTCTCAACCTGTGCGCGTAGTTGTCGCAGTTAACAGAGTCTGAATCCCATGGACGGAACTTAACCTCTGGTTTACCTCTACTACCGTTGAGTTAATTCTCTCGGAGAGGGGCTCCCCCATGGAAAAGGCCTTTGTTGCGCAACGTGTCGCGACCAAGTTGTTCACGACGGAAGCCGCGGTTGACGCGGCCATGATCGAAGCTACCGAACTGATGGCGGACCTCCTGAAGGCCCGTTCCGACGTCGGCACCTCGCTGGTCTTCGCCGACGACGTTCAGATCAAGATGGTGGAAGCCATCAAGGCCCTGGGCGAGGCTCGCACCGCCATGGTTGGCGTGCACACCGAACTGACCGAGGCCAAGCTGCGCCTCGGCATCCGCACCAGCCTCGGCGGTGTGGAAAACAAGCCGCCCATGATGCGCAAGGCTGACAAGACGGCGATGCGCGAAGTCGGCTAACCCCGATTTGGTTGCAATAGTTTAACTAGTCCTGCGCCCCTAATGCCTGTTAGGGGCGCAGGAAATGCCGACGACACTCATCACGCAAATCATCTGGGCCGCCATCTTCGCGGTGTGCCTGTTCGGGCTGCTCAAGGGCGGTCCCGGCGAGCGATTTGGCGCCGGGCTCACGCTCGCCATCGCCATCGCCTTCCAGATCGTCAACATCATCCTGCCGACTGAGGCGCGCGCCGTGCCGCATCTCGTCCTGGACGGCGTCCTGGCCCTGGGTTTCCTCGTCCTCGCCGTCCGCTACGCCAGCCTGTGGCTGGGCGGCGTCATGCTGCTGCAGGGCGTCCAGTTCAGCCTTCACGCCTATTTCTTCGTGACCAAGCTCACGCCCGGCGTGACCTATGCCGTGGTGAACAACCTTGTCACCTGCGGCACCCTGGTGGGCATTCTGCTGGGCACGGTGGCCTATCTGCGCCACGCCCGCGCCGAGCGCGAGGCCCTGGCCGCCAAGCCCGTGACTCCCACCGTCTAGGCCGGCAGCTTCTCCCGCGGCTCCAGGGTCGCCAGGGCCACGCCCCCTAGGATCAGGCCAAGCGCCACGAAGGCCGTCCAGTTCGGCCGCTCGGCCAGGAAGATCACGCCCACCGCCGTCGCCCATAGAGGCGCCATGTAGATGGCCATGGACAGGAACAACGGCCCCCGCCGCTGGATCAGATAGACATAGCCGATGGTGGCCAGCGCCGTGGGGAACACCCCCTGGGCCGTCACCGCCAGCACCGCGGACATCGGCGGCCAGGCCGGCAAGGGTCCGGTGAACACCGCCGCCGCCGTGGCGAACACCGCCCCCCAGGCGCACATCATCAGGGCCCCGACGCTCGACGGCACGGGCGGCGCGCGCTTGGTGACGACGTTGGACACGGCATAGAGGGCGGCGCCGGCCAGGGCGCCGATCAAGGCCAGGGCCTCCAGGCTCAGCCCTCCCGTCAGGCGCGGCCCCACCAGCACCAGCAGGCCCACGAACCCCAGGCCCACGCCGCCGGCCTTTCGCGCGGTAAGCCGTTCGCCCGAGACGAAGGCATGGGCCAGCAAGGCCGTGAAGATCGGGGAGGCGCCGTTGCAGATGGCGTTGATCGCCGAGGGCAGGCGCTCGGCGGCGAGCGCGAAAAGCGCGAAGGGCACGGCCATCCCCACCAGGCCGTTGAAGGCGTAGAACCGCCAGGCGGGGTCTCGCCAGCCGGGCAGGCCTTGGCGCTGGACCGCTAGCACGAGGCCAAGGGTCGCCACCGCGATCCACAGCCGCAGGGCGGTGTTCCAGAAGGGCGGGATGTGGGCGACGGCGATCTTCAACGCCGCGAAGGCTGATCCCCAGGTGACCACCAGGGCGGCCAGGACCAGCCAGTCTATGGGTTTCGGACGGGTCATGGCTTGCGGGGGCGCTCCGGCGGCGGTCGCCGTGGGCCCAAGAATCATGGCTGGCCGCCGAGGCCAAGCCTGCGTGGCGCCTGCGCCGCTCAATCTGTCTTTCGGAAGATTACGCTTGCCCTGTTCACGAAACGGGAGTTTTTGCGCGGCGGGCCACGCCCCCCCAACGGGGCGCTGCTCATCTGTAAGGATGGGAGACATCGCTATGAATACCCTCGCCAAGCCGGCCATGCGCCCGGCTCGCCCCGAATTCTCATCCGGCCCGTGCGCCAAGCGCCCCGGATGGACTCCTCAGAATCTCCAGAACGCCGTCCTCGGACGCTCGCACCGCTCCAAGCTGGGCAAGGCCCGGCTGAAGGAAGCCATCGACCGCACCCGTGAGGTGCTGCAGGTGCCCGACGACTATCTGATCGGCATCGTCGCCGGCTCGGACACCGGCGCCGTGGAAATGGCCCTGTGGTCGATGCTGGGTCCCAAGACCGTGCAGCTCCTGGCCTTCGAGAGCTTCGGCAAGGACTGGGTCACCGACGTGGTCAAGCAGTTGAAGCTGCCGGCTGAGGTGCTGGACGCCCCCTATGGCGAACTGCCGGACCTGACCAAGGTTCGCAAGGACGCCGACCTGGTCTTCACCTGGAACGGCACCACCTCGGGCGTTCGGGTTCCCAACGCCGACTTCATCGCCGCCGACCGTGAAGGCATCACCATCTGCGACGCCACTAGCGCCGCCTTCGCCCAAGCCCTCGACTGGGCCAAGCTCGATGTGGTGACCTTCTCCTGGCAGAAGGCGCTCGGGGGCGAAGGCGCTCACGGCGTCCTGATCCTCGGCCCCCGCGCCGTGGAGCGCCTGGAAAGCCATACGCCCGCCTGGCCCATGCCCAAGCTGTTCCGCATGACCAAGGGCGGCAAGGTCAGCCTCGACATCTTCGAGGGCGCCACCATCAACACGCCGTCCATGCTCTGCGTTGAAGACGCCATCGACGCGCTCAAATGGGGCGCCTCCATCGGCGGCCTGGCCGAGATGCAGCGCCGCGCCGACGCCAACCTGGGCGCCCTGGCCGACTGGGTCGCCAAGACCCCGTGGGTGGAGTTCCTGGCCGCCGATCCGGCGACCCGGTCCAACACCTCGGTGTGCCTCAAGGTGGTCGATCCGGCCGTCACGGCGCTTTCCGACGACGCCCAGGCCGACTTCGCCAAGAAGCTGGCCGCCATCCTCGAGAAGGAAGGCGTGGCCCTGGATATCGGCGGCTATCGCGACGCCCCGGCGGGTCTGCGGATCTGGTGCGGCGCCACGGTGGAGACCTCTGACCTGGAGGCCCTGACGCCCTGGCTCGACTGGGCGTTCGCGTCCACTTCCGCCGACCTGCAAGCCGCCTAAGACCTCTCAGCGCTCCCGCCGCCCGGGACCGCCGCACGCGCCGGCGCCGGGAGCGCGCTCCCACATCGCCTAAGGATACCGCCCCATGCCCCGCGTCCTCATCGCCGACAAGCTGAGCCCCGCCGCCATCGACATCTTCAAGCAACGCGGCGTCGACGCCGACGTGAAGACCGGCCTCAGCAAGGAAGAACTGCTCAAGATCATCGACCAGTATGACGGCCTGGCCGTCCGCTCGGCCACCAAGGCCGACAAGGATGTCATCGCCGCCGCCACCAACCTGAAGGTCATCGGCCGCGCCGGCATCGGCGTGGACAATGTCGACATCCCCGCCGCGACCTCCAAGGGGATCGTGGTGATGAACACCCCCTTCGGCAACTCGATCACCACGGCCGAGCACGCCATCGCCATGATGTTCGCCCTGGCCCGCCAGCTGCCCGCCGCTGATGTCTCCACCCAGGCCGGCAAGTGGGAGAAGAACCGCTTCATGGGCGTGGAGCTCTACGCCAAGACGCTCGGCCTGATCGGCGCCGGCAACATCGGCGGCATCGTCGCCGACCGCGCCAACGGCCTGAAGATGAAGGTCGTGGCCTACGACCCCTTCCTCTCGGCCGAACGCGCCGTGGAGCTGGGCGTGGAGAAGGTCGAGCTCGACGAGCTGCTGGCCCGCGCTGACGTCATCACCCTGCACACCCCGCTCACCGACAAGACCCGCAACATCCTGTCGGCCGAGGCCCTGGCCAAGGCCAAGAAGGGCGTGCTGATCATCAACTGCGCCCGCGGCGGC
The DNA here is from genome assembly GCF_042714595.1 of Phenylobacterium ferrooxidans. Classification (NCBI taxonomy): domain Bacteria; kingdom Pseudomonadati; phylum Pseudomonadota; class Alphaproteobacteria; order Caulobacterales; family Caulobacteraceae; genus Phenylobacterium; species Phenylobacterium ferrooxidans. The sequence continues at coordinate 121,000 of NZ_JAOTJD010000006.1, forward strand.
CTGGTGGATGAGGCCGCCCTGCGCGCCGGCCTCGACAGCGGCCACATCGGCGGCGCGGGCTTCGACGTCTTCGTGGAGGAGCCGGCCAAGGATAACGTGCTGTTCGGCGCCGAGAACTTCATCGCCACCCCGCACCTGGGCGCCTCGACCATGGAGGCCCAGGAGAATGTGGCCCTGCAGGTCGCCGAGCAGATGAGCGACTACCTGCTCACCGGCGCGGTTTCCAACGCCCTGAACAGCCCTTCGGTCACCGCCGACGAGGCCCCCAAGCTGAAGCCCTTCGTGGCCCTGGCCGAACGCCTTGGCGCCTTCGCCGGCCAGATGGTCGACGTGGAGGTCAAGGCCATCGACATCGCCTATGAGGGCGAGGTCGCCAACCTCAACACCCGTCCCCTGACCGCCGCCGCCCTGGCCGGCGTGATGCGGCCCATGCTGGCGGAGATCAATATGGTCTCGGCGCCCGCCATCGCCCGGGAGCGCGGCATCTCGGTCTCGGAGAGCAAGCAGGACGACAGCCCCATCTATGAGAGCCTGGTGCGGATCACCGTCACCACGGCGATGGGCAAGCGCTCTTTCGCCGGCTCGGTGATGGCGGGCGCCCCGCGCATCATCGAGGTCAAGGGCATGGACCTGGACGCGCCCTTTGGCTCGACCATGCTCTACGTCAACAACCTGGATAAGCCGGGCTTCATCGGCAATCTCGGCGCCGTCCTGGCCGACGCCAATGTCAACATCGCCACCTTCAACCTGGGCCGGGTCTCCGCCGGCGAGGACGCCATCGCCCTGGTGGGCGTCGACCAGGACCCGTCGGAAGCCCTGATCACCAAGATCCGCGCCCTGCCGCACGTGAAGGAAGCCCGCACCCTGCGGTTCTAGAACTTGATCGGCGGCGGCTTCCTCGTGAAGCTGCCGCCATGTCTCGTCCCGAACGACATTCCCACACCGTACCCGGCGGTCGTGCCTACTGGCTGACGCAGAAGCTGTGGGCCGCCGCCGCCGGACTGCCGGTGATCCAGGTCGCCATCGCCGATATCCCGGAATTCGACCAGGACTGCTGGTTCCGAGGACAGGCGCCCAGCCTGCGCGACGTGGCCGCGCACGCGCGGCGGATCATGGCGGCCGACCTTTCCTATCCGATTATCTTCTCCGCCGACGGCCGCCTGATGGACGGTGGCCACCGTATCGCGCGCGCCTGGATTGAGGGCCGAGGCCAGATCGACGCCGTCCGGTTTACGGTCGATCCCGAGCCGGAAGAAATTCACAGCCTGTAGCCGGCGACGGACTCCACCGTGGGGTGATTGACTCTTCCTGATCCGAGCCTAGAACAAAATAGGAACAAAGGAACAGGAAGCCATGTCCGGTTTTCGCGATGAGCGGCTCGCCGTTCTCAAGGCGAAGATCGCCACCCTTGAGGCGGGCGGACGGGCGGACTCTGAATCCCTGCCCTTCGGCGATCCCCGCATCGACAGCTGCTTCCTGGGGGACGGTCTTCCCCTGGGCTGCTGGCATGAGTTCGGGGCCGAGGGGATGGAGGCCGAGACCGCCGCCTGTCCCGCCGCCTTCGCCGCCCTGGTCGCCGCGCCGCTTGCCAGGCGCGGCGAGGCGGTGTGGATCCTGCGCCGCGATGACCTCTTCGCGCCAGGCCTGGTGGGGCTTGGCTTTCCCGCCGAGCGGCTGATCCAGGTCTGCGCCCGCGACGAGGACGAGGCCCTGGCCGTGGCCGAGGACGCGCTCGCCACCCCCGGCGTGGCCGCCGTCTTCGCCGAGGTGGAGGCCGTCAGCCTGACCGCCGGGCGACGCCTGCAGCTGGCCTGCGAGAAGCGCGGCGCCACCGGCTTCGTGATCCGCAGGCGGCCCTATGGCGGCAAGGCCCGGGGCGCGACCGGCTCAGCCGCGGCCAGCCGCTG
>NZ_JAOTJD010000070.1:0-12953 GCF_042714595.1 Phenylobacterium ferrooxidans
AAGACCAAAATCAAGCGGGCCGGATGGGATGACGCCTTCCTCTTCTCAATGCTCGGTCATATGCGATAGCCCTGCCCCTCTGGGGGAGATGGCGCGAAGCGCCTGAGGGGGACTTTGACCCTTGTTTTAGGGTCGGAGAGTTGTCGACTACGTGATCCCCCTCCGGCAGCCGGCTTCGCCGTCCACCACATCGCGCTGGCGCGCTGGGGAGGATTTACCGGCTCGGGTAGTCCAACTCCCCATCCAGGAAGTCGAACACCGCCGCCTTGGTCAGGGCGTGGGGAATGGCCGAGAAGTGGTCGCAGCCGGGAACGGTGATCGAGTGGGCGTGAGGGAAGACAGCCGCCAGGTCGGCGGGATCGCCGGCCCCGGTGTCGCCCTGGCCCGCCACCACCAGGACCGGCATGGGCAGGGTGGCCATGGCGTCGCGGTCGAAGGCGGGGTTCTGGGCGCCGGTCATGGCGGCCAGCGCCTGGCGGTCCTCCCCCTGCTCGTCGGCGAACTGGCGGAAACTCTTCAGCATCGGCTGGGTGATGGTCTCGGGGTCCTCGGCGAGCATGGCCTCGGCCATTGGATTGCCGCCGGGCAGGGCGCGCTCGCCGATCAGTGTGCCGCCGACCCCGCCCAGCATCAGGTTCGAGATACGGTCCGGGGCCTTGAGCGCCGTGGCCAGCGCCGTGCGCGAGCCCATGGAATAGCCGAATAGATCGACCCGGTTCAGGCCCAGGTGATCAAGCAGGGCGATGACGTCGGAGGCGAGCTTGTCGCGGGTGTAGGCGTCGGGCTCGTGGGGCTTGGCGCTCTCGCCGTGACCGCGCTGGTCCAGGGCGATGCAGCGGATGCGGCGGCGGTCAAAGGCCGTGTACCAGCCCGTTCGCTTCCACCCTTCGTTCCGATTGGACGAGAAGCCATGGACCAGGACGATGGTGCGTTCCCCGCCGCCGGGCGGGACGTTGTCATCATAGGCCAGGGTCAGGCCGTCGGAGGTGAAGGTCGGCATGGAGCGTTTCCGTGTGCAGCGCGGCTCTGCGGCCGGGTCGCGCCCATCTTACCTGGAGCCGTTCCGCTTCAAATGGCCATTTGAAGCGATCAGAAGGGCTCCCACTAAAATGTAGAGGGTGACGGGCGCCGAAACCGGCGGCCACTTTCGGCTGTCACGCTCTATCGCTCTATGGAGCCTGGCCGATCCACTCCCAGTGCCAGGGCTCGAAGGGATAGTTCACGAAGCCGAATCGATGGGCGTTGGCCAGCATCCAGCGATAGGTCGGGGTGTTGCTCATATGCAGCCGGTTCGGGTCGGCGCTGGAATCGGGCCCATAGCCCGGCGCCTGGCCGACATAGAGGTCCAGGGCCAGGCCGGTGCGATGCGGCGAGCAGGTCGCCCTGACGACGCCGTCGCAATTGCCGTCGGTCACGCAGCGGACCGCGTCGGCGTCCGGATCGCGGTAGCCGGAGAAGATGGTCAGACTCCGGCTGTCCTTGGCGATGGCCGGGACGCGCTTGGCCGCCGCCACCATCCGGCGATAGGCGTCCAGCGCCCCGGACCGCAGCGCAATGGTCTTGCCGCCGTAGCTCTCGGCCGGCGCGGCGAGGTCCAGGGCCGTGAACGCCGGCGTCGGCGGACAGAACCCATGCTGATTGACCATCACGAAGGGCCGCCGCTCCTGCCAGACGCCCTTGAAGACGTTGAAGGTCGCCGCATCCATCTCCCCGGTGCCCCTCAGGCGGAAGCGTTTCTGGAAGCCGGCCAACAGTTGCGAGAACCGCGAGGTGTCGGGGGCGCAGAGCGTTCCCAGTTCGCGCTGGATCAGCGGGGCATAGGTCTCCCAGCCCACCTCGTCACGGCGGAAGGGCGCCCAGGAGAGGCTGCGCAGGGACGAGGCGTTGATCCGCGCCGGGGGCTCGAAGGTGGCCACCGTGCAGGCCGAGGGCGAGGTCTGGGCGCTGGCCGTCGCTCCACCCAGCATGACGGCGCCGGCCACCATCGCCCCGGCCATCCGCCGGAACCGTCCAAAGCTTGAGGGCTTCCTGGTCACGACGCCCATTGTGCGCGGCTTATGGCGGAGGTCCACTGATGAACTGGTCTGCATCGATCCTTGTCCTCACGGTCGCGCTGGCCGCCTGCTCGGAGCCGCCTCCGGGCGGCAAGACCGCCCCCCCGGCAGTCAACGCGCAAGCTGCGCCGGCGCTGCAAGACATCGCCAGCCAGCCGCTGGCCGTGCCGTCCCCGGTCACGGGCTCGACCTCGGAACAGGGCAAGGCCATCGACGCCGCCGTCCTGCCGGCCGCCACGGTGAAGGACGCGGTCGCCCTGAAGGCGGCCCTGGTCCGCGCCCAGGTCCTGCTCGACCGCGCTCACTTCTCGCCGGGCGTCATCGACGGCGCCAAGGGTGAGAACATGCGCCAGGCCGTCTCGGCCTTCCAGGGCGCCAGGAACCTGACCGCGTCCGGCGAACTGGATGAGGCCACCTGGAACGCGTTGACCGCCGGCGCCACTCCGGTGACCCAGGACTATGTGATCACCGCCGACGACGTCGAGGGCCCGTTCGTGAAGATCCCCGCCAAGAGCGAGGACCAGGCCAAGCTGGAGAAGCTCGGCTTCGCCAGTCCGGCCGAGATGTTCGCTGAGCGCTTCCATATGGACGAGCGTCTGCTCAAGGCCCTGAACCCCGAGGTCGATTTCGCCGTCGCCGGGACCACCATCGTCGTCGCGGCGCCCGGCGTCGACAAGCTGGACGCCGCCGTCACCCGCATCGAGGTGGACAAGGCCGAGCGCGAGGTCCGCGCCTATGGCGAGGGGAATGTCCTGCTGGCGGTCTATCCGGCCTCCGTGGGGTCCACCGAGCGGCCCGCCCCTTCCGGCGAGTGGGCGGTGCGGACCATCGCCCCCAACCCCACCTGGATCTACGACCCCAAGCGGCTGACCTTTGGCGACGGCAAGAAGGGCAAGTTCACCATCGCCGCCGGCCCCAACAATCCGGTGGGCTCCATGTGGATCGACCTCACCAAGGACACCTACGGCATCCACGGCGGACCCGACCCTGTCCTGATCGGCAAGACCGCCAGTCACGGCTGCGTGCGGCTCACCAACTGGGACGCCAGCGAACTGGGCGCCGCCGTCAAAAAGGGCGCCGCGGTGGTGTTTATAGGCTCTGAAACCAAAGCGGGAAAAACGACAGCGTGATCAACGAGCTGGCCATTTTAACCGGTCAGTCAGAAACCAAGGTTACTCAGAGAATACCCAGAATGGGTGCGACTAAGAGTCTCGGAGTGGCGCATGTCAGGGCAAGCAGCGAAGACCGTGATCGCGACGATGAACCGGATCGACCGGGCGACGAAGCGCACCCTGCGGGACCGGGAGCGCAAGGAGCGTCCGGCGGCCCGCGCCAAGAAGCCCGACACCACGGTGGCGAACGCGGCCAAGTACGACAAGCTGGTCGAAAACCTCACCCGCGCTCACTGCATCAAGTACGCCCGCAAGGACTGGAACACGATCGCCTCCCAGGGTCTGGTGGAGCCAGCGCCGCGCACCCACACCAAGGAACAGATCGCCCGCAAGAAGCTGGCCCGTTACGAGCCGGGCCTGATCGACGCCCTGTTTGGTTTGGGCGCCGATAGGCGCCGGGCTCTGACCGAGGCGGTGCTGACCGCCGCCAAGGAGGACGCCGATCTCTATAACCGCGGCAAGCGCGCCGCCGAGGCGCACAATCTCGACGTCAACCTGGCCTCCAGCGTGCTGGCCTTGGATTTGGGCGCCATCGAACAGACCCTGAGGATCAACCTCGACCTGGAGGCCATCACCCCGGCCCTCGAGGGGTTCGCCATCGCCATGCCCTCGTCCGGGCGGATCATCGTCTATCTGGACGCCCTGGAACTGGACGCCATTCCCGACGAGGCGATCATCGCCGTCGACAATGAGCGGGCCGGCTACGCCGCCATGCCCATGGCCAACATCCAGGAGATGCACATCTCCAATGTCTGCTCCATCACCCTGCGCATCGGGACCGAGGTGCTGGCGGTGGTGGGCGGCGACTCCGTCGAGGTGGTGACCCGCTGCCACCTGCCGGGCCGCACCGGCGAATACGAACAGCACCCGGTGCTCTACGTGCGCCTGCCCCACGCGGCCCTGTCGCGCATGGACCTCACCCGGCTTGAGCCCGTCTCCTGCATTACCGCCCTGGGCGGGCGCCTGGACTGGGACGCCTCGCGCGGTTTCGCCCCCATCCGCATCGACGACCTGCGGCTCACCGACCCCACCCCCGAGGCCGCCCCGCGCCAGGTGGCCTGACCCGGGCGGCTAGGCCGGCGACGGCGCCGATTCATCCACCTCCTGCGCCGGCGCGTCCGGTGCGTCCGGAACCGCAGGCTCCGCGACGGGCGTCGGCTCCGGCGTGGGCGCCGCTATGGGCGTGGGCTCCGGTGGAGGCGCGGGTTCAGGCGGCGGCAGTGGAACGGGTGCGGGCTCGGGCTCCGGTGGCGGGGCTGGCTCCGGCGCGGGCGCAGGGGACGGCGGAGGTGTCGGCTCCGGAGTCGGCGCGGGTGGCGCCGGCCCGGGTTCCGGCGCCGGAGGAACGGGCGGGGGCGGCGGACTTGGTGGAGCAGGCGCTGGTGGTGGTGGTGGTGGCGGCGGCGGCGGGGCAGGCTGCGCCACCGACGGGTCGGGTTTCAACACCAGAACCGCGATCCAGGCCATGGGCCGCCCGGTGGTGATCGGACCGCCAGCCAGGGCCCGCTCGGTCTTGGTGACCGTATCGCCGACATTGCCGCCGATGGTGTGGACCACGTGCTTGGGCGCGCGCGCCACCTGGCTGACGACGTCGCAGTGGCTCTCGTAGGAATAGGCGCCGCGGCTGGATGAGGCCCGCTCGACCCCGGCCAGGACCTGGGTGAAGGACCGCACCGGGCTCGCATTGCGGGAGTAGCAGACCACGTCCCCGACCCGCGGCTCGACCCAGCTCGGGTCGCAGGCCAGGTAGGCATAGGCGTTCCGCCTGAACCCGTAGCCGTCGACGGCGGCCTGGATGTAGCCCGCATGGGCGGCGGCGGGGCGGAACTGGTCGCTGGTCAAGCCGGCGCGCTTCATCACCGACGAGACGAAAACCGCCGACCAGGGCAGGGACGAGGTGGACGAGCGCTTGATGGCCCCGGCGATGGCCCGCGCCGGTGGGGTGCCCGCCCCGAACTTGGCGGAGGCGGCCTCGATATTGGCCTTGCTGTTGGCCTTCAGGATTTGCGGATTGCCGCCCTTGATCACGACCTCGTAGGGGAAGGTCAGCATGTTGTCGTAGCCGGTGAAGGCCCAGAACTGCCAGACGGCGTCCCAGGACAGCGACCCGGCCAGGGCGCCGTCCCCCTGTTTCTCGATCACCGCGTCGGCGGCCGTCTCCTTGACCCGGCCGTAGCCGAACTTGGCCCACTGGTCGGTGGCCACCCGCGCGATCTCGGCGCCGATGGGAGGCGGCGGCCGGGCGGCGGCCGAGGTGCAGGCGGCCTTCAGCTCGGCGCGGTCGATGACATAGCCCGCCGCACGAGCGGGAGGCGGGGCGGCGACCACGCACGTGGCCAGGGCGCCGCCGAGCAGCAGGGACCTCATGGCTGGCCTCCCGGGCAGCCGGGTAGGAAGACCACGTCGCACGGCGGGGCGTAGGGCTCCTCGGTCAGGCCCACGTCGCTGGCCTTGAGCCGGCTGTTCCTGATCCACGAGGCGCGCTCGGTGTCGTCCAGGCCTTCCTGGCCCAGCGCGTCGACGAAATAGACCGCGTCCCGTCCGAGCTGATAGCTGCGCGCGCCGGGCGAGGAAAAGGGCGTGACATTGGCGATCAACCGCCGCGCCTGCCAGTTGGTCATGCGTCCGGCGCGGACCGTGGCCGAGAGGTCGGCGATCTGGGCCTCGCTGAGCGGCGGATAGTCCAGCGACCGGTCCAGGAAATAGGCGAAGTCCATCCTGGTCGGCGTCAGGCCCGCCCGCGCATAGAGGTCGTAGTGGCGGGCGATCCGGCGGCCCAGATAGCCGGTCGGCCCCAGGAAATAGCCGTCATAGCCGGCGCGGATCTCGGGGCGCCCCGCCAGCTTGGCGAAGATGATGCGGAAATTTTCGCGGCGCTCGGAATCGTCGAACACCGGCTTGAGGATCACCGCCGCGCCGGCGCACCACTCGGGCCTGGACTGGTCCACCAGCTGGTCCAGCAGCGGGCCTTCCTCGGCGAAGGCCTCGCGCACCATGGGGCCGGTGACCGGGCTGGCGGTCAGGGCCGACAGCACCCGCTGGAAGGTGCAACCATGGCCGGCCGTCGACTTGTAGGGGCCCCAGCTGAAGATCGCCGCCGGATCGGCGCTGGTGAAGCCCGAGCCCCGGTCCCAGTCCCACAGGGTGCGGTCATAGTCCGGCGTCAGCGGCGCGGCGCCGAAGGCGATCACCTTGGCCCGATCCAGGGTGGAGGGCGGGGGCCGGCTCATGAGCTTGACCCACAGCTTCTCGTCGGCCGCGCCCACCGGGGTCGATTTCTCGAACCAGCGCTTGCGGCAGGTGCGCAGGGCCGCAAGCGCGTCCGCCGAAGCCTTGTCCAGCCGGTTGGGGGACATCTGCAGGGGCGCGGCGATCGCCGGGTCGACCTTCTTGCACGTCTCCAGCTCGCTCGCCACGGCGGTCGAAAGCGGGCTGATAAACCCCCAACTTGAGTCCGTTAACCGCCAGGTTCGTGCCTGGGCGCTGAGGTTCACATAGGAGGGCGCGCGGACCAGAACGCCGGCGGCGGCCGGCGCGGCGCAGGCCAGCCAGGCGGTCAAGCCGATGATCAGATGTGCGGAGCGGCCCCACGCCATAGCTCCTCCCTCTAGGGTAGAGCGTCGCGCGCGAACGCTGTTAGGTCAACGGTTCAGCTTCGCCATTTCAGGACGGCGGCCTCCACCGGATTGCGGAATGGGCGGCCTTCCTTGCGGCTGGCGGTCCATTCGCGCTTCAGCTGCTGGTACCACTTGGCCTGGCGGTCGGCGTCGTCGATCCACAGCAGCGAAGGGTCATAGCGCAGGCCCTCGTTCTGCAGGTTCACCATGTCCCCATCCTGGCGCAGGAAGATCCGCGCGCCCCAGGCCACGAAGGGCTTGAGGAACAGGAAGGCCGGGTGATCGGACCAGACGATCTGGGTGATCCTGGTCTGGGTCTCGTTGACCGGGGTCAGGCAGGTCAGCGACAGCACCTGCCGCTTGCCGACCGTGACATGCTCCCAGCGCAGGCCGGGAATCCGGAAGGTGATCTCGGTCAGCGGCTCGCCGCCCAGCACCACATAGGCGCGGCTGTTCTTGGACGGCTCATGGCGGACCATGGCGAAGCCGGCCTCGCGGGGCTCGAACTTCTTGGCCTTGTCGTGCTGGCTCTTGGCCGAGCGCCACCACCACTGCTGGTGCACATAGGGACCATGAGCGGGGTCCATCAGCCCCACCACGGCGTGGTCGATATGGGCGTCGAACACCATGCGGTCCACCAGCTTGGGCGCGCCGCCGACCACGCCCTCGAACACCGGCGGCGGCTCGCTGGGTTCCCCGTCGAAGCGCGGATCGGAGCTGACCCAGACGAAGACCAGGCCCTGGCTCTCGGCTGCGGGATAGTGGCGCACCCGGATGCGGCTGACGTCCATCGCCTGCTCGGCCACCAGGGACGGGATCGCCGTACAGGCGCCGTCGCCCCCGAACCGCCAGCCGTGATAGGGACAGGCCACCACCTCGCGGCCGTCGGCCTCGGTGGTCAGGGTCCCCGCCGACAGCGGCGCGGCCCGGTGCGGACAGATGTCCTTCATGGCGTGCACGCAGCCCTTGCGGTCCCGGTACAGCAGCACCGGCTCGCCCAGCAGCTCGTAGCGCTGCAGCTTGCCCGGCTTCAGGTCGCTGGAGAGCGCCGCGAAATACCAGATATCGCCCAGGAACCCGCGCCCGAACCGAGCCTCGGCGGCGGGGGCTTTTGCGGACTTGGTGTCACCGTCGGCCATGGGGTCCTTGTAGCGGTTCAGGGCCGTCGTATGAAGGCCACGCCGTAGGGAGCCAACTCGACCCATCCGCGCGCCGCCTTGGCCTGGATCAAACCCGGCAATGAGACGAGGTCGTCGGCCAGACCGGCCTGCTCGAAGACGGCGGGTTCGGCGCCCATGTTGAACAGGCAGAGCACCTGCTCATCCCCCTGCGTCCGCGTGAAGGCCAGCACCTGGCCCGCCGCCGGCAGCATCTCGATCTCGCCCCGTGTCAGGGCCGGCGAAGCCTTGCGCAAAGCGATCAGCGCCTTGGAGAACGCCAACACAGAGTTCGGGTCCGCCGCCTGGGCCGCCACCGTCAGGTCGCGGTGCTCGGGCGCGCTGGGCAGCCAGGGCTTGGCGCTGGAGAAGCCGAGGTGCTCCCCCGGCGCCCAGGGCATCGGCGTGCGCGAGCCGTCGCGGCCCTTGGAGATCGGCCAGTAGAGGTCGCCCACCGGATCGCGGATCTCGGTCCGGGTCAGGCTCTGGGCCTGCGGCAAACCCAGTTCCTCGCCCTGATACAGCAGCGTCGTCCCCTTCAGCGACAGCAGGAGCGCCAGCATCAGCCGCGCGACCTGCTCCCCGCCGCCGAACCGGGTGGCGGTGCGCATGATGTCGTGGTTGCAGAAGGAGATGCAGGGCCAGTGCCCCGGATGCCGCGCCAGGGTCTCGAAATGGTCGCGGAAGATCTGCGGATTGAGCTTTCGCGCATGCAGCAGCACGAAGGTGTAGGCCGAATGCAGCCCGTCCTCTGGGGTGCAATAGGCGCCGCACCGCTCCTCCTCCTCGGAGAACTCCCCGAACACGAACCGGTCGCCGTGGCTGTCGACGCGCGTGCGGATCTCGTCCAGCAGCGGGATGTTCTCGGGCAGGTTGCTATCGTTCAGGTGAACCTGCATCTCGCTGGCATGGGCCCAGTGGTGGCGGGTCCGCTGCGGCGCCGGCACCGCGGGGTTATCGGTCAGGCCGTCGTCGTGCAGGAAGGTGCCGGCCACATCCAGGCGGAAGCCGTCGATCCCCTTGGCCAGCCAGAAGTCCAGCACGCTGATGGCGGCCTCCTTGGCGTCGGTATTGCGCCAGTTCAGCTTGGGCTGCTGGCGCAGGAACTTGTGGTGATAGTGCTGCCGGCGCGCGGGCTGGTAGGCCCAGGCCGGGCCGCCGAACACCGACAGCCAGTTGTTGGGCGCGGTGCCATCGGCCGCCGGGTCGGCCCAGACGTACCAGCTGGCCTTCTCGCCATCGGGCCCGCCGTCGCGGCTGGCGGCGAACCAGGCGTGCTCGTCGGAGGTATGGGACAGCACCTCGTCCAGCATCACCTTCAGGCCGCGCCCGTGGGCGGCCTCCACCAGGGCCTCGAGGTCGGCCATCGATCCGTAGTCGGGATGAACGCCCTCGAAATCGGAGACGTCATATCCCCAGTCGCGGTTGGGCGAGGGGTGGACTGGGGAGAGCCAGATGGCGTCGACCCCCAGGTCCTTGATGTAGTCCAGCTTGGCCGCGACACCCGCGAGGTCGCCGTGCCCGTCGCCGTCGGAGTCAAAGAAGCTCCGGACATAGATGTGGTAGACGACCGCGCCCTTCCACCAGGGCGCGGCCGACACCCTAGGCCTCGTCGGCGCGGCTGATGATCCGCGAGACGATGCCGTATTCCTTGGCGGCCTCGGCCCCCATCCAGAAGTTCCGGATCGTGTCCTTGACCACCTTCTCGTAGGACTGGCCGGTCTCGCGCGCGATCATGCGGTTGACCCGCTCGCGCATCTTCACGATCTCCTCGGCCTCGATCTCGATGTCCGAGGCCTGGCCGCGCACCCCGCCCGAGGGCTGGTGCAGCAGGAAGCGGGTGTTGGGCAGGCACAGCCGGTTTTCCTTGGGCGCGCCCAGATAGATGTGGGCGCCGGCGCTGGCGACCCAGCCGGTGCCGATCATCTTCACCTTGGGACCGCAGAAGGTGATCATGTCGTGGATGGTGTCGCCGCTCTCGACGTGGCCGCCGGGGGAATTGACGATCACCCGGATGTCGGCGTCGCTGTCGTTGGACAGGGCCAGCAGTTGGGCCGTGACCCGCTCGGCCAAACGCATGTCGATCTCACCAAAGATCAGCACGGTGCGGGACTTGTAGAGCCCGTTCTGCACTGGGCCGGCCGTCATCGGCATGTCGGGCTTGCGGGCGCTGTCGCCCTCTTCGTCTTCGTCCAACCGCCAATTGCGCATTCGAAAAGTCTCCAGGTCTCAAGTTGGACGGAACGTGCGTTGCGCCGCAGCGGATCGCAAGGTGTGCAGGGTTAAGATCGGCTGTTTAATTGGGTGAAACCGCCGGACGTGTCGTCACGGTGAGGCCTAAAGAGGTCGACCACGAACCTCACGAACGACGCTGCCTGTTCGTGAGGTTCGTGGTTCCTCGTCTTCCCCCTACCGGGCCGCCGTGGCGATCAGGCGGGCGTAGAACTGCACGCACTGCTCCAGGTTGGCCAGGGACAGGTGCTCGTTGGTGCCGTGGATCATCGTCGTTCCCGCCAGCGAGAAGGTCATCGGCTGGAAGCGATAGACGTCCTTGGCCACTGGACCGAGGTAGCGGCTGTCGGTGCCGGCGGTCACCAGGCCGGGCGCCACGGGCGCCTTTGCGAGGTCCCCCGCCACCGCCGCGATGGTCTTCCAGCCCAGCGAACTGGTGGAGGACACCGGCGACGGCTCGTCCGGCGTCTTCACCCAGGTCAGGTCCACGGGCAGGTCGCCCACGGCGGCCTTGGCCTTGGCCATCACATCGGCCGAGGTGTCGCCCGGCGCGATCCGATAGTTGATCCAGGCCGTGGCGTCCTGCGGCAGCACATTCTCCTTGGGGCTGCCCTTCAGCATGGTCGGCGCGATGGTGGTGTGCAGCAGGGCCGCGCCTGCGGGCGTCGCGGCGGTCTGGGCCACGATCAGGGGCGAGAACAGCCAGCTGTTGGCCACCGCCATGCGGATGGCCGGCGGGCCGTCGGGCGCCAGGCTGGCCAGCATGGCCGCGCCGGGCCCGGAGAACTTCATCGGGAAGGGGTTCTCGGCGATGGCGGTCACCGCCTTGGAGAGCGTCACCACCCCGCCGCCGTCCTTGGGCGGGGAGGAGGAGTGGCCGCCGGGCGCGCGGGCGGTCACCTTCAAGGTGCCATAGCCCTTCTCGGCCAGGCCGATCAGCACCACCGGGCCGCCGGTGATCGGGTTGTCGGAGATCACCGCCTGGCCCTCGTCCAGCACGAACTCGGCGCGGATGCCCTTGGCCTTCATCCAGGCCGCCGCGGCGCGCGCACCCTCGCCGCGCACCTCCTCGTCATGGCCGGAGACGATCATCACCGTGCGCCGGGGCTTGAAGCCATGCCTGGCCAGGATCTCGGCCCCTTCGAACAGGGTCACCAGGGAGCCCTTGTCGTCGATGGCGCCCCGGCCCCAGACGGCGCCGTCGGCGATCACCCCGCCGAACGGCGGATGCTTCCAGTCGGCCTCGGTGCCCGGGGTCACCGGCACCACGTCCTGGTGCGCCATCAGCACGATGGGGGCGAGCGCCGGGTCGGAGCCTTTCCAGGTGTAGATCAGGGTGTGGCCGGCCACGACCTCGCGGCCCATGGCGGCGTGGGCGGCGGGATAGGTGGCGGTGAGCCAGGTGTGCAGCCGGTCCCATTCGGCGGGCTGGTCATCGGCCCGGTCCTGGTGGCTGATGGTTCGGATCTGGATGGCTTGAGACAGGTGCTGGGCGGCCAGGGCCCGGTCTACGGCCACCGCTGGCGCGAGCTTGACGCCGGAGAGGTCCGCCGCCGCAGGCGCCTTGAAGGTCGCCGTCCGCACCGCGATCACGCCCGCCAGCAGGACAGCTGTCCCGCCCAGGCCCAGGCCGATCTTCGCCGCCGTTTTCATCGTCCCACCCCAAATGATCGTGGACCCTAGGCTGTTCTCGCAAGGTCAGGAAAGGGCTGTGCTAGACTGCTAATCGCGCGCCAAAGGAAACCATGAGGAAGCTTCACCGTTAGTCCCCCATGGCTTACCGCGCCCCCCGTCATCCCCACATCGAAAAACACGCCCGCCACCAGACCATCATCGCACGGGTCGTGGGCCTGGTCCTGATCTGGGGCATCGTCGGTATCATGGCCCTGCTGGCCGAGCGGTCCATTCCGGTCCAGCATCTGCCCTGGAAGACCCTCAGCGTCATCGACCCCATCGGCGTGGCCACCAAGGCCAAGGCGGCCCGCACCGGCGAGGACGCCGCCGCCTGCCGCGCGGTCCTCGCCCAGGGCGGTCTCAGCTTCCGGGAAGTGGAGGAAACCTCCGCCGACGGAACTTGCCAGGTTCGCGGCGCCCTGCGGATCACCGGCGGCATGGCGCCCCTGCGCCCCGCCGACGTCTCCATGACCTGCAAGGAGACCCTCGCGGTCTCCATCTGGGAGCGCCAGGTGGTCCAGCCCGCCGCCTTCGAGGTGCTGGGGGAGGCGGTCACCGCCATAGACAACTACGGCTCCTATGCCTGCCGCAACATCTACGGCCTGCCCACCAGCCGCGTCAGCGAGCACGCCAGCGCCAACGCCCTGGATGTCGCCGGCTTCCGGCTGGCCAACGGCGAAACCATCAGTGTGCTGAAGGACTGGAACGATCCGGGCCCCAAGGGCCGCTTCCTGCGCCGGGTCCGCGACGAGGGCTGCCGGGTGTTCACCACCGTCCTGTCCCCCGACTACAACGCCGCCCACGCCAACCACTTCCACCTCGACATGGGCGGAGAGGCGCTCTGCAGCTAAGGCCGCGGACGGAACAAACGCGGAATTAACGCAAAATTCACCATGGTTAACAGACGGAACCGAGGGTGAACGAACCGGGCCCGAATCGGAGTCGTGGCCATCCTTCCTCCCCCATGAATGCAGGGGAATCGCATATGGCGTTGGAGTCGAAATCTTAGGTCGAAGCGGATTCTGCAGATGTCTCCTTGGTGTTTGG